>DATKVL010000420.1:0-4580 GCA_035530115.1 Dehalococcoidia bacterium
CAGGAGGTACAGCCAAGACCACGCCAACAGGCGCAGACACGCTGCCCATAAGTGATAGTGCTGCGAGCGGAGCTTCTAAGTCTCTGTCTTTTACGAATTTACTGACATATTTGACAAGTGCGTTGACTCCAACTAATGCCATTAATGCCATTAATGCCATTAATGCCACTAATGCCACTAATGTCACGAACGCAGTAAACCTTACCGGCTCTGGAACGGTATCGGGTACGACTACTGGCGGGGCGGGGTTGACTCCGCATGGAGTATTGCTTGCATATACTGAGTTTACTACCTCGAATGCCACTTTTGCACCAAATGCACTGACATCTAAAATTGTTGTTTGTTGTATCGGAGGTGGCGGTCAGGGAGAATATAGTGGTGGGTTATTGCTTAATTTTAATGGTGGTGGTGGAGGTGGAGCAGGACAAGTTGTTTGGGGAGAAACTGAAACTATCTTGTCTTCCTATAATGTAACAGTTGGAGCAGCTTCCGGTACTTCTTCTTTTGGTTCGGTTGCTTCTGCTCTCGGGGGACAATCTGTAACTGGAACAATAAACCATCCAGTAGGAATTGGTGGAAGAAATGGTGGAATAGCCACTGGTGGTAGTGGAATAGGGACAGGTACTTCTGGTGGAGTACAAATTGGTAGTGGTGGTAATGGGGGAACGGGTACTTCTTCCAATCCTGCTGGGGGTGGAGGTGGAGCTAGGCCGGAAATTAGTTTTATTTCTGGAGCTATAGCGGGTAATGGTGGTAATGCCGGTATAAACGGTGGAAATGGCGGTAATGCCGCCGCTAATTCTGGTGCCGGTGGAGGTGGTGGTGGAGCACCCAGTGCAAATGTAAGCGGTGCAACTGGTGGTACAGGGGGAACTGGAATTGTTGTTGTTTGGGAATACGCATAATCGTGGACTCATGGCTAAAATTACTCTATCCAGACCTGCAAGTGACGGACACAAATCTTGTAGGGCAAAACGCAGAACCGACAGGCCAAAGTATGTCGAATGCGCTTGCACAGACGGTGAACAATGGATTTCATTTTGGCGGTGGTGGGATAAATTATTCGAGTCCAATGGAAGATGGACAATTCAACGGGCAGATAAAATTGAATAAGCTCATGATGCAATATAGCGATCCGAAGACCGCGTACGGCTTTTCAGGATGAAATGAATAGCAGGATAAAAAGTAAGTTTTTCATGTAAAGAATCGTACATTTATACGAACAAAATTGCATCTTATAAAAGGACACCAAAAATGGAACCCATATCCCTTGCATCGATGTTGATAGACATCTGTCTTACATCCCTTCTTGTTATCTTATGGTGGTTCTATAGGCAGCGCGACGCTGACTCAAAGCAAGCTCTAAAAGATCTAAAGGAATCTTCTGAAAAAACTTTAGAAGATTACAAAAATGAAATGGCTAAAACTATTGTCTTACTTTTTACGAAACATGACGATGATGCAAAAGAATTAGCAGACCTGAAATTGTTAATCGCATCCAAGCACTATGAGCGCACTGATCTGGATCTTAAGTTCGATAAAATGGAAGATACATTTAGGCGTGGGTTCGACGATATGGGTAAAAGATTCGATCGAATGAGTGAAAAGCTGATGGACTTTATTACCAAGGATCCAAGAAAACCCCAATAGTGAAATGCTACCTTATCTTAGTGATGATGTGAGATTACACCACAATATTGTACGAGAAAGCAAAAAGTGGCATCAAAGACATGGAGACAATAAAATGAATTTCAGTATCAACATAGTGCGCAGCAAATCCAGAATGACGCCCGAGGGTACGCCCGGAACGCTGAATACAAGCGCAGATACACCCTTTACCTGTGATACACTGGAACTGCAATGGGCTGATAATCAGCCCGGTGTTTCCTGCCTTAAACCAGATCCAGACGGAGGATCCGAAGCGTACAATGCTTACCTATGGTATTCCCCGACCTTGGGTCGAACAGTAGTTAGACTTGAAGATAAGTATGGCCGCACTAACTGCCTACTGCACAACGGCAACTGGGCTGGTGAGGGTGAAGGCGACATTACCCAGGTTCATGGCTGTACAGAATTAGGACAGGGGTATGCTAAGATCCAGAGACCAGATGGTAATATGCAATTCGGGATCTTGAACAGCGGAAAAACAGTAGATGCCTTGGTATCTCATATTACGAACAATATAGAACTAGGTGCATCGTTTCTAGTAACATATTCATGGGGTGTATAATGCCTGATGACGTTCCTGTATTGAAAGGCTGGGCCTGGATAAAGAGGGGCTACACAGCCTCTGATGGAAGTTTGGATGATGCCCGCTTGTCAGCAACAGCATTGGTAGTTGGATTTATTGTCTTTGCTTTTTATGCGATCAAGCAAGCTCCTCCACAAAATCTTCAAGAAGTGGCCGAAACAATAAAAAATTTCGGTATTGGCGCTGGTGCATTGAGTGCTGGTGTGGGCGGATGGTTCGGGTTTAGAAAGGATAACTAAAATGAGCTGGCTATTGGGATTGGTAACAAAGAACCCTGCCGTACTGGCGTACATTGCCGGGATAGCGTTTATCTGCGGGCTGGGTGCGGGGGCATACCCTGCCTGGAAATACCAGGGAGCATTGAAAGACGCTGTACAGTCTAAGTATGATTCATTTGTGGCACAAACCAAAGCTGATGGTGTTGCTGCCATTAAGGTGGCTACAGCAAAAGAAGCGTCTGATAAATTGAACAAGGAGAAAAGCGATGAACAAATTAAGGTTATGGGTGACGAGCTTAGTGTGCTTAGTAGCCAGTTGTACAACAGCCGTGCCAGTCGCGGTTACCTGCCCAAAGCCCGCTCCGGTACCAAGCGTCCTGGAGTCGTGTGTCTCTCCAGAGCCAAGCTCGACGCAATCCTGGGACAAATTGATGCAGCAGGTAAGGACATCGCTCTCCAACGCGATCGTGCCCAACTAGGCCTGTATGTCTCTTGCCAGTGGGCCAAAGAACGTTAGTACTTGCCAGCCGGATTCTGTAGAGAGTCCGTCTCGGCCTTTATGGATTCGGCCATGCGGCGGATTACCTGCACTGCTTTGTATCCGTCTGTAAGTAATTTGTTGGCAATCTCTGTTTCTACATCTAGCAACACTTCCCTGCGCCACTGTGCGTTCTGCTCTTGCAACCAGTTTGAGCTATCGGTGGAGGCGAGGGCTTTTTGAAGGGTTCGTGTGATTAAGGATGAACGTTTTTCCTCGGACTTTAAAGTTGGTAGAGCATCTTCAATAGCCTCCCGCAACCGCGAATTGTCGGCCTGAAGCTGCTCGATGATGGCTTCAAGTTGATTGTATCCATCCACTACGTTTGTCAACTTCATAAGCAGTTCGTCATTTCTATGCTGTAATTCTTGTTCTCTGTTCATGCTCATCTCATTTCTCCTTCAGTTCTTCTTCAGTTGGTCGGCGGTAGTAGTTCCAAGGTACTGCTTTCCCATTTCTACTTTCTTATTCATGGTTAATCTCCTTGTTTGTTAGGTGGGGTTATGACTGAGGGAATATATCAGCACGGTACAAATTCCCCAGACGTCAGGTAGCCGTGCCATCCACAGGGTCGGTGCAGGACAGATGGTCGTAGTGTTGGCGCATCAGTGGGGCCGGTCTGAGTCCATCCGTGAGTGCCATCATCGACCGGCATCCAGTCTTCTTGACCGCATCTTGGACATCGGTAGGCGTAACCACCTACTTGCCCATCTGGGTATGTACGTAATTCAATGTCTCCCGGCTGGGCATCTTGCGCTCGAATATCTGTTACAAGTCGTGCTTTCATGTCTTTTTACTTTCTGGATTTTTTTCGTCTTTCAAATTTTCAGGATTGCGCAAAAAGTCTGGAATGTCATAAATTTCGCTATCTACCTCATCCCAATGATTCTCTCCACAACAACCAATCTTGTCCCCTCTTGGCTCTTCACAGTAAATGCAAATCTCCATTTCATTCTCCTATTTGAGTTATGCTTTCACGGCAGCAATTATAAAGAACACTAATGCTACAAAAAATAAGACTGCTTTCAGATACTCAAAATGTTCATATTTCATCTCATTTCTCCTTTTGGTTAGGTGTGGTTAGAGCAGGCATTTAATAGCTAGAATAATTATCACTCCAACTATCCATGATAGAACAAGTAATTCTAATAGCATCATGGCTGCTTCCATTCCAATAGTCGGCTCAATTGGCACAGCACAAGCTGCCACCCATCTGGCACACTCTTCGCTTCCAACTCCACCTCAGCCGGTATTTGCGCGTGGAGGTAGAGGGGCTCTACTTTCCAGTCACCATTGTTGCCATCAGCAAAAATAGTGTCGATTGCCGATTTACTTGCTGAAATTTTATCTGAATAAACTGGAAATTGTAGACACCATTTGCTATCAAAATATCCAAATACTCCCCAAGCAACAGGCTCCTCCGCATCAGCAACACGTATGCGCTCTTCCAGCTTGGCAATTTCGTCCAAGTATTCGTTTCGTGTGGCAGTATCTTCCGCGATTATCTGATTGTAAGTGCTTCGTACTTGATTCAGAGTTGCTTCCAGTTCCTTGTTGCGCTGGTTGGCGGCGG
>DATKVL010000421.1:0-1057 GCA_035530115.1 Dehalococcoidia bacterium
GCTATATGCCGGACGCTTATTGCGAGCGACACGCCTCGGGAGGTGCAGGGGAAAATACATGATGTAGGAATCCCACACCACAAGGAATCAGGGGAATTAGAGGAGCTCGTGGAGGGGAAAATACATGATGTGGGAATCCCACATGACGTAAATCCTACACACATAGTAAGTACTGATCTTTTAGTAAGTACTGATTTATTAGTAAGTACTGATACTGATCAACCTTCGGTCAATCAGTTGTTTGATATTTTTTACCATCACTATCCACGCAAACAATCAAGGGCGGTAGCACTCAAGGCGTGGGATAAGATAAAACCTGATCACAATCTGTTAACAATGATCTTGAGTAATATCCGGCAGAGGATCGAAGCTGGTGAGTGGCAGGAGGGTCGGAAAGCCTACATCCCACACCCGGCCACATACCTGAATCAGCAACGCTGGACCGACGAAATTATCGGCGCCCCAGCCAAGCTGGTCGAGCAGACCTTGCTCAACAGCCTACAGGGTTCTACTGACTGGCTGGACGATGACTACGACAAACCACGACTGGAGACAAAACATTGAGTAAGCCAAAAGAAAATCTGAACTACATGCTGGGGCTGGATGCTAGGGGCGTCACCCTTGATCAGCAGTCTTTTAAAATGGACAACCTGACACGGCTGAGTAAGGGCGGCAGGGTGATCAAAGCCATCCGTCACAACTGTTATGTCATGGCAGGGAGTCATAGATTCTATAACCCCTACCAGAATAGATTCCATGGTGGGATTGGCTACTTCAATATTATTTCATGAAAGGGGGTTGACACCTCTGATCAGTTCTGTATAATTCGCTACATCAGTCGGGGGAAGGACCTCATGATGCACAGGAAGTGCCATTGATCAAACCCAAACAAGAGGATAGGAACATGGTGTAGAGTAACCCCGGCCCGCAAGGGATGGAGCGTCCAAGGGGAGAGGCGCATGATGCACGACCCAACCAACGGAGACACAAATGAACAACATCAAAATCGAATTAAAGATGATCCGCGAGAACTTCTGGGTAATCGAAGTGAACGGGG
>DATKVL010000422.1:0-2245 GCA_035530115.1 Dehalococcoidia bacterium
CCCCATCTTCACCGGGGGCATATCTACCGAGGGTGTTCTTACTTGACTCCCAGGTTCGTAGAGATTAAATGGGGGCAAATCAATAATGAGGTCCATATTGGCCTGCCAGTAGGCTTCGATTGTGCCGACATCACGCCAGTAACCCTGATACTCATAGCCATAAGCCTTGTATTTGTCTATTGCCTCAGGGATGAGCTGGCTGCCAAAATCCTGCAATCCGCGGCGATGAGCATCTTCTAGAACTTTGAAGAGGATATCCTTGTTAAAGTAGTAAACGCCCATGGAAGCTAAGTTACTTTTTGGTTGTGATGGTTTTTCCTTAAAGGCAACCACCCTATTATTTTCCAGAGTCACGATGCCAAAGCGGTTGGCTTCAGCTAAAGGCACTTCTGTGACTGCGAGGGTAACGTCAGCTCCCTGGCGGCGATGAAACTCAATCATCTGCTCGTAATGCATGATATAAACATGGTCTCCCGAGAGGATGAGCACCTGCTCAACACGGCTGTTCTGTATAAAATCGAGGTTTTGATAAACAGCCTCGGCAGTGCCCCTATACCAGTGCATCTCTCCATTGGTGCTTACAAAGGGGGAGAGTAAAGCCATCCCCCCGACTACACGATCGAGGTCCCAGGATTTACCCACACCAATATGGCGTGCCAATGAGCGAGGACTATATTGTGGTATGACCGCCACTTTGTCGATCCCGGAGTTAACACAATTGCTTAAGGTAAAGTCAATGATACGATATTTACCACCGAAGGGGACTGCTGGCTTGGCACGCCCTTGTGATAACACACTTAGTCTTTTCCCTTCCCCACCAGCGAGGATCAGGGCCAATACCTTTTTCATCTACACGTTACCTCACCCAAGCAAATCATAGATTTTGTGGGGTAAAATAAATTAGGCAACTACATTTTTTGAACAGCCTCATAGTTATTTTAACCCCTCGGGAATGCCGTGTCTAATTCCATTCAATTGAGTTCCCTTTCGAGGTCAATTTTACTTGCGAGCCGCCGGTATATACATTTGCTCGACATATTCCTTCAACATCCGCCGTGCGCAAAAGCGAGGTACAATCGAGTCAATTGCCTCTTTGACCATGTGCATCCAGCCATGGGGCACTCCAGCCCTGTCCCGCTGGTAGTAGAGAGGGACAATTTTCTCTTCCAGAAGACGGTAGAGCGCCTCGGCATCTGAGTTATCTTCCTCCTTTGGGTCATATGCTTCGACCTCATCACCGATGGCCCAGCCATTAGTGCCATTATAGCCTTCGTACCACCAGCCATCTCGAACGCTGAGATTCAAGACACCATTTACCGCTGCTTTCATGCCGCTAGTGCCGCAAGCTTCTTGAAGGCGGCGAGGTGTATTCAGCCAGATATCCACCCCTTGCACCAGATAGTGAGCCATATGCATATCATAGTCTTCGACAAAGGCTATTCGGCCCTGGAATTCCCGGTCTGTAGCCAGAGTGTACACGTGGTGAAGGAGTTGCTTTGAAGGAAAGTCAGCGGGGTGGGACTTGCCAGCGAAGATGATCTGGACTGGGTGCCATCTATCAGTGACAATCCGCTTGAGACGTTCTACGTCGTGGAAGATTAGCTCCGGCCGCTTATATGCGGTAAAACGACGGACAAAGCCGATGGTCAGAGCATTCGGGTCGAGCAAAGTGCCCATAGCCAGCACCTGCCGGGCCTTGCATTCACGTTCAGTGGAACATTGCCGTGCCCGCTCTATCATGGCGCCGACAAGCTTACGTTTAAGAATTTGATGCACTGCCCAGAGTTCCTCGTCAGGGATATTTAGCACAGGCTCCCGAAGGCTGGTATCATCGTATCTTTTAGACACATCCTGACCTAGATATTTCTCATAGAGGCGGCTCATCTCCGGAGCAATCCAGGTGGGCACGTGAATCCCGTTAGTAATATGAGAGATAGGCGTTTCATTCTCTTTAACTTCGGGCCAGAGTCCATGCCACATCCTTCGGGTAATTTTCCCGTGAAGCTGGCTGACGGCATTGCGATGGTCAGCCATCCTTAAGGCAAGCGCAGTCATATTAAAGCTTTGGTCGCTTGCGCCATCCTGTCGTCCCAGTTCCAGGAATGTTTCCCGGCTGATTCCCAGGGATTCCCAATAACTATGGAAGTATTTCTCCACAAGTGGGATAGGAAAGATGTCGTGACCTGCGGCGACTGACGTATGAGTGGTGGAAACAGTAGTCGCCTGTACCTTTTGGAGGGCTTCG
>DATKVL010000423.1:0-1821 GCA_035530115.1 Dehalococcoidia bacterium
ATCACACAAGGAAAGTACTATGAAAAAGTTAATAATGTTTGGCATCATTGCAGCAGTTGCACTGATGTCTGCCTGTTCCTTCACAGGGACCACACAGAGTGCACAGGTTAGATATGTGCAGGCTTGCTCTGCGTATGGTGCTGCATTAAACACAGCAGTCAGTCTTCGTGAGAAAGGCAAGCTCAGTGCAAAGCAGATCAGTGAGATAACGGTACTGGATGCTCAGATCACACCAATATGCACTGGTCCACTTCCTGCATCACCAGATGCAGCAACTCAACAAGTGACAGCAGCAATCACTACGCTGACTGTCCTTGAGACTATCGAGGCTACAAAATGACAACATCCACATCAACAGTTGTAGCTCAAACAGTAGAAGGTCTGGCACCAGCAATCATTGCAGCAGCAATAGGCTCCAGTGGTTCAACAGCAGGTGCAGCAGTTGCTATCAGTTTCATGCAGGCAGCCATGCAAATGCAACAAGCTGGCCAGATGACTCCTGATGATCTGGTGAAGTTGTTTGCAACCATCAGTGCTGGTGTTCAAAGTGCTCACGACAAGTGGGTAGCAATGAATGCAGCAGACGCAGCAAAAACTACATAACAGCAACACAATCACTGTAAACAAAATACCCCATTCAGAAATGAGTGGGGTATTTTTTTATGTCTAGGAGAAAGCAATGATGAGTAAGTTTGTTGGAAACCTTGTTGTTGAAGTTATCAATGATGACTCACAAGGAGTTTTTAAATTGCAAAACTCCCTGACGTTCATCAGCATGAAGACACACAAGACAGTAACTGCCCCCAAAGGATTCATCACTGATTTTTGCTCAGTGCCTTGGGTGCCGGGAATTTATGAACTGCTTGGTGGAAAGGCCCGTAAGTCAGGCACTATCCATGATTACCTTTATAGTAAGGTAAACACTGATAGGATCGGGCGCAGTATGGCAGACTCCATGCTCAGAGAGATGGTGCAGGTAGAAGGTGTACCTGTCTGGCAGTCTTGGTTGTTTTATTTTGCAGTGCGCTTGTTTGGCTGGCACTTCTGGCAGAAAAAGAAATGACTTGTGTTTATGGTGCGTACTGTCATGTCTGATAGCAGTACGCATGTGTTCCCTTTTTAATCTACGTTCTTCCTTCCTTCTCTGGTACTCACCAGACTTGATCATCCGGTAGCAAGTCCACCTTCTTGCATAACCATGGTCCAATCCCCAATTCAAAAGTATTATCTGATCAGTACGACTGTGCCAGTAGGCATGCTTCAAATGAGCCATGTGTGCAAACTCATAGAAGGTTTCTTTCCTGAACTGTGCCACACCACAGCTAACACCATCATCCCCACAAACATCATTCCTTCCAGATGACTCACATTGAATAATCATGTGTATCAGTCTTGCGTCAGCAGCCTGTGCTTGTCCTATAAATGCCAGTACCAGTATTACCAGACATCGGATTAAGTTTTTCATAACATTCTCCTTTGGTTGTAAAACGGTTGCCATTATATATAAATAGGTGTATTGTGCAAGAGCTTTTAACCGGAGAAAATTAAATGAACCTGACTACAACAGACCTGATGCAAATATTTAATGTGAGTTACATGACTGTATATAACTGGCGTAATCCAAAAAGTAACAGTGATAAAACTGTGTTGCCTTCACACACTGAAAAGTTTGGCACACAACGTCACAGAGTTTACTTCAAGTGGGGTGAGGTAAAAAAGTGGGCAAAAAAGAATAAGGTTGTCTTCGTTCTGACTCCAGAAGATTTAGGCATCCACTGAATGTCACACAACACACACTACACTACAACAGACTCTCTGGTA
>DATKVL010000424.1:0-1730 GCA_035530115.1 Dehalococcoidia bacterium
TATGGATATATCCCTCTTCCATGGGAAGGTCAGCCACCATTCCTTCCACTATGGCTACCAACCCCCTTCCGTGGGATTCTCCACCAGTAAGAAAACGAAATTGTCCCATTAGCTTTGATATAGAAATAGAGGTTGGGGATAATTATGGCTTAAGACTTCCAATAAAATTATATCTTGCGCACTCAACCCCGATATCCTTGCCTTTATAGCATCGACAAGCCTTAACAGCGACCATAGTGTTAGTCTGGGTGGTTGATAATACTCCACTATCGGAGCTTCGATGCCAGCCAGTCCTGCTGCCAAATTTATGGCTGTATCCAGGTCACCTAGCTCATCAACCAGCCCCAAGTCCTTGGCTTTGGTACCACTGTAAAGTTGCCCCGTAGCTAAACTTCTGACTTCTTCCGTGCTTAGCCCCCGCCCTTCAGCCACCACACCGACAAATTGCTCGTAATACTCGTCGACCATTCCCTGCATGATTTCCTCTTCCTCAGGCGTCAGCTCTCTGAACCCCCTATACATGTCCTTATACTTGCCGCCCTTGAAGGTTTCTATCTGGATACCCAGTTTCTCTAGAAGCCCTTCGATGTTGACTAGCTGCGAGATGACTCCAATGCTCCCAGTCTGTGTAGTGGGAAGGGCAACGATTTTATCCGCTTGGGTTGAGATATAGTAACCACCTGAAGCAACCGTGCCCCCCATGCTCACCACAATGGTTTTTGTCTCCTTAACTCTTTCTATCTCCAACAGGATTTCTTGGCAGGGCTCTATCTCACCGCCAGGGCTCTCTATACGGAAAACAATCGCCTTGACTGCCTTATCTTGCTCCGCTTTTGTTAAATAATCTCTCACCAACTCCGGGGTAATGGTTGAGCCAGAGAACAATGAAGAGTCATCAGTGGTAATAGTCCCACTGAGCGAGATTACAGCAATTTTACCTGCTGCCGGCCTAGAAAGTAAGATAATCGGAACTAATATCGCCGCAAGCAATGCCAATACACACAAACTGATAATGATGGCCTTTTTTTTCATCCTCTTCCTCCTGTCAATATTTCCTTGGCCTTATTAAACATTATGTCAACTGGAGCCTCTTTTCCTGTCCATAGCTTGAAGGAAGCCGCTCCCTGATATACTAACATGGGCAGGCCGCCAAGTATATTGGCCCCGGCTTTTTGTGCTAGCTTTAACAGGGGAGTTAACCAGGGGTTATATACCATGTCATAAACTAAGACGCTCCTAGGAATCACTTCGAGGCTCAAAGGTGATTGTCCTTCTTGAGAACTGTGCTTCATTCCTATGGTAGTGCAATGGACTATTAAATCGCAGTTGTCAAACGTTTCGGCTGAGCTTAGACTCTGCCACTGAAAAGCAGTGACAGCTGGCTCCAAATCCTTTGAGCTTGGTGGAGCTCCTTTGTTATACCTCACCAAATTTTCGGCCAATGCCCTGGCTCGCTCAAAGATACCATCGGTAATGGCCAGTGAGACTACCTTCCTTTGCACCAGGGCAAAACCCACTGCCCTGGCCACACCACCAGCACCCAAGATGACCACCTGCTTTCCTTCAGGGGCAAAGTGCCCTTCTTTGTCTAACGCCTCGATAAAACCACGGGCGTCAGTATTAAAACCCAGAAGCCTGTCATTTTTTTTGACTATAGTATTGACAGCACCGATCGAACTTGCCAGGTCATCAACTTCATCTAATAAAGGTAAAACTGTCTCTTTATGGGG
>DATKVL010000425.1:0-3615 GCA_035530115.1 Dehalococcoidia bacterium
ACTATAGTTTGTGTCGCTTATGCTATTCTGGGGGGCCAGTTCTCGATTATCCGTACCGATGTTTTCCAGGCGGTGCTTCTTTTCCTTGGGATTTTTGTCGCTTTGGCGCTGGTTTTCTCACAAGTGGGAGGACTTGATGGGTTAAAAGCCTCTCTACCCCCGGGTTATTTCTCTTTTCCAACAAGCCCCGAGTTCAATTGGAGGATGCTCTTGTCTCTTTTGATTCTCGTCGGAGCGACTTATGTGGTCGGGCCTGATATGTATACTCGACTTTTCTGTGCGAAGGGAGAAGGAACGGCACAGCAATCAGCCATTTTGTCGGCATTTTTTTTCATCCCCCTGGCTTTTGCCATCATCTTTATAGGGATGGCCGCCAAAGTTTTATATCCGGAGATACCTGCCGAAGGAGCCTTTCCTCAGGTAATAACCAGTGTGCTTTCCCCAGGTTTAAGCGGACTAATCCTCGCTGCCCTGGTTGCTGCGCTTATGTCCTCGGCGGATACTTGCCTGCTTAGTCAAAGTGTCATTTTAACTGAGGATATAGTTAAGCGAGTCCACCCTGGACTTGACGAAAGTAAAACAGTTTTGCTAACTCGCTTAAGTCTAGTTGGGTTAGGTCTGGTGGCGTTGGGTCTGGCTTTGGCCCTAGAAGGGGTGATTTCATCCCTCCTTTTTGCTTACACTATATTCACTTGCGGCTTGGTTGTTCCGGTTGTTGCTGGGTTTTACAAAGAGAGGCTAAAGGTAACACCACGAGGTGCCCTGGCTGCTCTCATAGGGGGTGGGATAGTAGGTTTGATAGGGAAAATACCGGGTCTTGACATTCCTCTCAAAGAAGACCTTGGCCTCATAGGTTTTGGTGTAAGTGCCATTCTCCTTTTCGGAGTAAGCTTCCTCGATCCGAAGAGGTCGTCCCCGCGAGGCACAAAATAAATCGAAGCTTGGGCGGGGACAAGCCCCGCCCAAGCTTCTTACTATTCTGAGCCCTTTTACTTTACCCTAATTCCGCCATATGTCCCCTGTAGCTTCAACAACCCAAACAATGGGGTCAACCAGGAGCTCCCTGACCAGAGTCCTCAAAAAGCTACTTCCTGATATGAAATCCGCGACAGGAGGGCTAAGCTGGTAGTACAGGGCGACAAATTGAGAGCCCGCGGTGCTTTCCAGCAACACGCTATCCCGGAACTCTCGCAACACGTCGATTTGTTCAGCGGTGGGAGTTCCGTAGGCTGCGGTAGCAATAAAACAACCTCCAAAGGGTGGTGGGGTTGAAGGTGTATCTGTGGTGAATTGAAGGGTAATACCCTCAATCACAGTGTCGTCATACTTAAGCTGAGCTTTGAACTGATACTTGGTGCTGGAGTCAAGCCCGGTGAGCGACTCAGCATGGGTACCATCTCCTGATTTAGGCACCCAATCAGTATAAGACCAAACCGAGTCGGTGGACTTCTTGTAGGCAAAGCGCACTTGCACCGGGCTGAAGTCACCCACAGTGTAGTTCATATTCAGGGTGGTTGAATTGGTGGTGATGTTGGTGGCGGCTTTTGTGGTGACCGTCGGATACACTGGGGTCGGCGGTATCTCCTCAAAGTTGGCCGTGATAGAATAGTCGCCGTTCATGGTGATGGTGGTAGTGGCGGCGTAGACATCGGCAATGTTGACTACATCACCGGTCCATTCGACAAACCGGTGGCCCTCATCAGCATCGGCCACCAGGTCGACTACCGTTCCATCGTCATAGGTAAACACTCCCTCGCCGGGCTCGGTTACCGAGCCTCCTTCTGTGCTGGAGGTGGTGAGGTCATATATCGCCACAAAGTTGGCCGTGATAGAATAGTCACCATTCATGGTGATAGTAGTCGTGGCGGCATAGACATCGGCAATGGTGCCCACATTGCCAGTCCACTCGACAAACCGGTAGCCCTCCTCAGCCGCGGCTACCAGGTCGACTACCGTTCCCTCGTCATAGGTAAAAACTCCCTCGCCGGGTGTGGTTACCGAACCTCCTGCCGTGCTGGAGACGGTGAGGTCATATATCGCCACAAAGTTGGCCATGATGGAATAGTTGCCGTTCATGGTGATGGTAGTCGTGGCGGCATAGACATCGGCAATGGTGCCTACATCACCGGTCCACTCGACAAATCGGTAGCCCTCCTCAGCCTCGGCTACCAGGTCGACTACCGTTCCATCGTCATAGGTAAACACTCCCTCGCCGGGTGTGGTTACCGAGCCTCCTGCCGTGCTGGAGGTGGTGAGGTCATATATCACCACAAAGTTGGCCGTGATGGAATAATCGCCGTTCATGGTGATGGTGGTCTCGGCGGCATAGATATCGACAATCTCTTCTACATCACCAGTCCACTCGACAAATCGGTAGCCCTCATCAGCATCGGCTACCAGGTCGACTACCGTGCCATCGTCATAGGTAAAAGTATCCTCACCGGGCTCGGTTACCGAGCCTCCTTCCGTGCTTGAGGTGGTGAGGTCGCGTGGTTCTGGTCTAACCGCTATGGTAAAGGCAACCCATTCCTCCGATGCTGGAATAGTGAAAGCACCGGGGTTTTCCGAGGCAGCAGCAAGCACCCTGCGGGCTGAGAGTGTTCGGCAACTATCTGTCGTGGCAGAGGACAGCGTGCTTATCCCATCTGTATAATAAGCCGGGTAAGCTATAGTTGGCCCTTGGTCTCCTCGGTCCTGCCCCGCCACAGCTAGCCAGAGGGTGTCTGCTACATCCCATCCGGCCGGGTCAAGAGAAGCCGGGTCTGGCCTCGTACTTGTGCCGGTTGCAGCTGTTGAAATCTCCGGCGGGGTTGTGCCATGCCAATTAGTAATCCTATAGACCTGTGCCGCCGCCTCCTCCTCATTGGCGGAGGTTACAAAATTAACCGTTGTGCCACCCTCTGTCCCTGCGGCTATCTTGTAATAGACAGATAACCTGACTGCTGACCCATTTGCGGTTGACGCCAGTTGAGTCCACCCGCTAGGTGTAGTTACTGTCGCGCCCCCGTCATTGGTGAAAAGGGCAATCAGCAAGTCGCCCGCATTAACCGTTGCTGGCATATCGACATAGTGGTCTGTTGTATAAGTGCCAAATGCTGTTTCTGTTACTGAAGCCACTACCGGCGCTGCCAGCGCCGGCACCGTCGTCACCAGACTGAAGCTCAGCACCAGCGCAAGGGCAACCACTAAATGAATTACCTTGCTATGCCCTTTCGTTTTACTCATATTTCTCTTCATTTCTGCAGTCATATGTAAAACCTCCTAATACTAATTGAATATAGTCTAAGATTCGTTCGCTTTACCGTCAATCACCCATTAGTAACCCTACTTTCGTCGGGGAGAGGCTTGTCCCCTCTCAATTTGCGGGGGAATACACAAGGAGATCTCCTACAGAAGTTTTCGGGCAACCCGGAACATGCAGTGCGCTCCTTTAGGGTCGTGCAGCATGAGGCTAAAGCCTCGGATGTCATTGCGAGCACCTGAAAGGTGCGTGGCAATCTTTGGGATTATGAGGTTACTTCGCCACTGCATGCCTTGCGATAGCGGGATAATTGAGTGGCATGGTCGGCTCTTGGCATGGCAGGTATGATGTCCTAATAACGGAGCACTCTACAT
>DATKVL010000426.1:0-8350 GCA_035530115.1 Dehalococcoidia bacterium
TCTAGTGGCTCCCTACGGTATCTACGAACCGCTCTGCGCCTTAGTATCGTTTCCTCTAATGAAACCTTGCCTTTCAACTGAGGAGAGGGAAGCTTAATTATGGTTTGCCTCATGCCAGATTCTTCGCTACCTTCAGAATGACAAATAACATTTAGCCCTTGATAACGCCCATAGGTATAGCCATAGCCACTTTTCTAGAAATACCAGCTTTATGAACCACATCTATAACTTCAGTGATATCTTTGTAAGCTTGGGATGCCTCCTCAGCTAGCGAAGAGATGTTTCCCGCCTTGATGGTAATACCTCTGTTCTCTAATTCTCGAACTACATCTCCACCCTTCATACTCCGCCTGGCAGCACCGCGACTTAACACTCTCCCGGCACCATGACAAGTAGAACCAAAGGTCTCATCCATGGCCTTTTGAGTACCCACAGCAACAAAAGAACAACGTCCCATGTCTCCGGGCACGAGCACAGGTTGCCCTATCTCTTGGTAGCGTCTGGGAGTATCCTTATGGCCTGCCGGAAAGGCTCTGGTAGCTCCTTTGCGGTGAACGCAAACCTTAAGCTTGTGATCATCTATTGTATGTTCTTCTATTTTGGCTATGTTATGGGCGACATCATAAATCTGCCTCATGCCAAGTTTCTCAGGACTTTTACCGAAAATTTTAGAAAAGCTTTCTCTAACCCAGTGGGCAATGCACTGCCGGTTAGTCCAAGCGTAGTTAGCAGCACATGCCATAGCAGCTAAATAATCTTGCCCCTCCGGTGATTCTATGGGAGCGCAGGCGAGCTGGCGGTCGGGGAGCTTTATCCCGTACTTCGACACTGCCCCCTCCATGACACGCAGATGGTCAGTACATACTTGGTGACCAAAGCCGCGAGAGCCTGTGTGAATTAAGACTAATATCTGACCTATCTCAGTGATGCCCATAATGCTAGCTATGTGGGAATCGAATATCTCCTTCACCACTTGAATCTCAAGAAAATGATTTCCTGAGCCTAATGTGCCTGCCTGAGGCATACCTCTCTTTGCCGCTTTATCGCTTATCTTACTGGGGTCGGCACCACCGAGACATCCACCTTCTTCAGTAACATCCAAATCTTCCTCGGAACCCAGGCCACGCTTCACTGCCCAACGAGCTCCCTCAACCATCAATTGGTTCATCTCTTTTTGACTTACCTTTATCTTCCCTTCAGAGCCAAGGCCTGATGGCACATTAAGGAATAATTCATTAATGAGCTGATTGATTTTGGGCCGCACTTCAGCTTCGCTGAGACTGGTACGCAATAACCTTACACCACAATTAATATCATAACCCACTCCGCCGGGAGAAATTACACCATCCTTAATATCCATTGCCGCCACTCCGCCTATAGGGAAACCATAGCCCCAATGGATATCCGGCATGGCAAAGGAGTGACCTACTATGCCGGGGAGGAATGCAACATTGGCGACTTGCTCTGGCGTTTGTTCCTCACATATAGATTCCAGCATTTCCTTACTGGCATAGATTAGACCGGGAACCCTCATGCCAGTTTTATAACTCTCGGGAATCTCCCAGCGATAATCATCTATCTTGATAAGTTGCCCTTGCCATCGTGCCATGTCCCTAGCTCCTAAATGTCGAGAATTATCTGTGCCTTACAACCATCACCACTTTTAGCTAGCTTTAGCATATGATATGTGGCTGCTTTTACCCCTGTCTTTATCTTATGTTTCATTGGGTCAAAACCTTCCCCATAACAGGTAGCTTTAAGCTGATTATGAGTCAAACTTTCAATATCGAACCGGTTGAACAAAATATGTTTGACATCAAAGAGGTAAATGAGCTCATTAAGCCATTCAACGAGCAAACTATCTCTGTCCTCGCTGCTTACTTCCAAAGTGATGTGCAATTTCTCTTCAACGCTTTCAGGCTCAGTGATCAAACTGAACAGAGCCAGAGCAGCATTGGAAAAAAGCTCCTCGACATCTGCCCCATAGGCGATGATGCCCACGTCAGCAGTATGGTCAATTATTTCAAAAGCCTTTTTCATTCCTCTAATGTCCATTATACAAAAATAGCAGCGACATCTCCATTTACGCTTGCTCTTTTTGCACTTCACTCAAGCTGTTGTTACAATCAATGCTGAAGACACTAAAGAAGGGTACAGCTTCCCTGTGAGTTGCTCAATTTGGCAAATTATCAATTACCTTGTATTATTTAAGGTGGCAATGGGCAAATGCCTGTGTCAAACTTGACTTCTCAGTGTGGAAAGTTATATGGTTCTAGCGATTCAAGAAGCAAATACTAAAGGCAAAGCAAATCTACAGCTAGTAGCCCATTACAAGGAATTTAGCCAAGAGAGGTAGATGGTAATGCCCCCCCAGCAGTATATGGAATGTGCTCTATCTTTAGCTAGGTTAGCTATGGGATATACCAGTCCTAACCCAGCAGTGGGGGCAGTAGTTGTTAAACATGGACTTGCTGTCGGCATGGGCTATACTCAGCCTGCTGGCTCGGAGCATGCTGAGGTTATAGCACTTCGTCAGGCTGGTGATAAGGCGCAAGGTGCTACCATGTATGTTACCCTGGAGCCTTGCTCTCATTATGGGCGTACTCCACCTTGCACTCAAGCTATAAGCGATGCTGGCATTTCAGAGGTCCATATAGCCTTGCTTGACCCCAACCCGGTGGTTTCAGGGCGCGGGGTAGGCAAGCTAAATGAAAGAGGCATCAAGACCCATATAGGTATATGTCAACAAGAAGCTTCCGAAATAAACGAGGCTTATATTAAGCACATTACTACGGGTTTACCATTTGTCGTGGCCAAATTCGCCATGAGCCTTGACGGCAAGATTGCTACTAAAACCGGTGATTCTAAGTGGATAACCAAGGAAGAGGCAAGAAAGTATGCACATGCCCTGCGCTATACTGTCGACGCCATAATGGTAGGGGTAAACACCATTGTTGCTGATAATCCTCGCCTCACCGCTAAAGGTTGTGGTGGTAGAGGTGGCATAGGGAAAATGCAGCCTCTACGCCTGGTTGTTGATAGTAAGGGAAAAGTACCATTGAGCGCTCATATTTTTGAGCCACCAGGCGAGGTTTTACTCGCTGTAGCAGCACCTTTCGACTCTATAAAGAAGGAAAAATTTGTAGAGGCGGGTGCCGAAGTACTGGAATTACCAGCCAAGGAGGGCTCGGTAGATATTGTGGAGTTATTGAAGTTGTTAGGGAGGCGAAAGATTGTCACTGTCCTAGTGGAGGGAGGTGGTAAGCTTCTTGGTTCACTTTTTGACCACCACTTAGTGGATAAGGTATTGGCTTTCATTTCACCGATCATCATTGGCGGCTGTGAGGCTGTAAGTGTGGGGGGGGATGGCGTTGACAATATAGCTAAGGCTCTGCGCCTTAGTCGAGTTGACATCAAGAGTTTCGGCGATGATATATTAGTTAGTGGATACGTGGAGAAACGATTACCGCAAGAGGCGTAGGTTTTTAGGTGTATAGTATGTTCACAGGGATAGTTGAGGAGATTGGCATCGTTAAAGAAACAAGCCGAGACCGCTTAGCCTTCGAAGCCCATAAGGTGCTTGAAGGAACGAAAGTGGGCGACAGCATAGCTGTTAATGGTGTTTGCTTAACTGTGGTCTCCCTGGAAAATCGCGGCTTCAATGTTAATGTTATGCCTGAGACGTTACGTTGCACTAATCTCGGTAGTCTTCATTATAATGACCAGGTAAATTTAGAAAGGGCACTGATACTGGGGGGACGCCTGGGTGGCCATTTGGTATTGGGTCATGTCGATGATACGGGAGAAGTAATGGATGTAACTGGCGAGGAAACCGCGCATATTATGAGGATTTCAGCACCAGCTAAACTAATGCCTTACATTGTAGATAAAGGCTTTGTCGCTGTTGATGGTGTTAGTCTCACCGTTGTGGACCTTGATGATTTTTCTTTTGTTGTGTCTCTAGTAGCTTACACTATGGAACATACTACGTTAGGAAGGAAGAGACCTGGAGACGTAGTCAATTTAGAAGCAGACATCATAGCTAAATATGTAGAAAATCTTAAGGAGCGAAAAAGACAAAGTTTAAACTTCGAGTTCCTTAGGGAATATGGATTTGTAGGGGGAACAGATGCTGGCTAACATTTCGGAGGCAATTGAAGATATAAGGGCAGGCAAGTTTATCATCATCGTTGATGACGAGTCACGCGAAAATGAAGGGGATCTGGCTATGGCTGCCGAGAAGGTTACTCCTGAGGTGATAAATTTTATGGCTAAGTATGGTCGGGGGTTGATTTGTCTTCCTATTACTGGTCAAAGACTTGACGAATTAGGAATACCACTGATGGTTACCAATAACACCTCACGCTACTCCACTGCCTTCACAGTTTCTATTGAGGCAAAGAATAAAGTTACCACTGGCATCTCTGCCTTTGATCGAGCCCAGACCATAAAAACGGTGCTTGATCCTAATACCAAGGCGGGTGACCTGGCTCAGCCAGGGCATATATTCCCTATTCGAGCCAAAGAAGGTGGGGTGTTAGTACGTGCAGGACACACGGAAGCTATTGTTGATCTGGCTAAACTAGCTGGACTTTATCCTGCTGGAGTCATATGTGAGATTATGGATGAAGATGGCACAATGGCCCGCCTGCCTCAGCTTGAGGAAATGGCTTCTAAGTTTGCCTTAAAGATTGTAACTATCACTGATTTGATTGCCTACCGTATTCGTCATGAAAAACTGGTGCAAAGAGTAACTGAAGCTAAGCTGCCCACTACGTATGGCGAATTTACAGCCGTAGCTTATAGAAGTGTTGTTGATGCTGCTGAACATGTTGCTCTAGTTAAAGGTGATATATCAAATGATGAGCCAGTGCTGGTCCGCGTTCACAGCGAATGCCTGACTGGGGACGTATTTGGTAGTTTGAGATGCGATTGTGGGGCCCAGATTGAGATGGCTTTACAAAGTATAGCCAAAGAAGATCGAGGTGTTTTTCTTTATATGAGACAAGAAGGGAGGGGAATCGGGTTTCACAACAAGCTTTGCGCCTATGCTCTTCAGGATCAAGGGATGGATACTGTGGAGGCTAATATAGCTTTAGGTTTTGCTCCTGATTTGAGAGATTATGGAGTAGGTGCCCAGATTCTGGCCGACTTAGGTTTACATAATATTCGATTGCTCACTAATAACCCCAAGAAGGTGATTGGACTGGAAAGCTATGGAATTAAGATAGTCGAGACTGTTCCCCTAATAGCCCCGTCTACCCCTTATAACATCCGCTATTTAGAAACCAAGCAAAAGAAGTTAGGACATATTCTAGGTATACAGGAGGGTAAGTAATGGCTAAGCATTATGAAGGTATGCTGATAGGAAAAGGTCTTAAGTTTGCCGTGGTTGTTTCGCGCTTTAATGAATTAATAACCACGAAGCTGCTTGATGGAGCAAGAGACGCTTTGTTGCGCCACGGTGCCAATGAAGATGACATCGATATTGTCTGGACTCCAGGTTGTCTAGAGATCCCGCTTATAAGCAAAAAATTGGCACAGAGTGATAAGTACGATGCCATAGTATGCCTTGGCGCGGTGATTCGTGGCGGCACCCCCCATTCTGAGTATGTTGCTTCCGAGGTGAGCAGGGGAATTGGCAGAGTGAGCCTGGATACTGGCCTACCAGTAATACAAGGCATAATCACAGCTGATACTTTGGAGCAGGCTATCCAGAGAGCAGGAGCTAAAGAGGGGAATAAAGGTTTTGCTGCTGCAGTGAATGCTATTGAAATGGCAAATCTGCTTAAGGCTATTCAGTGACTTTATAAACTTTGTCACCTCGCCTTACTCTATCAGGAACTTTTATGCCCACGAAGTCGCCGGGCTTGCCCTCGGTGATGTTAACGCGATCGATCTGCATAGATTCTACAGCCAGTTCCATATCTGTGGTGCTGCCCTGGATATGGATTTTATCACCTATTTTCAATGCGCCGCTTAGTTCTATACCCGCTACCACGGGATTAGCAAAAAAATCCGTTACCTTGCCAATTTCCACTTCGCCCATCTCCAGGTACCTCCTTTTATGAGGATATCATACACTTTTTCCGATTAAAAATCAATATGGAGGATCAGTTATACCTTGACAAGTCGCTCTGCTATACTTATTATAGTAAGACAAATAAATCTAATTGGAGGTAGTGTACCATGACTGAAGGAAAAGCAGGGCACCCATATAGTGCGGAGGAGCTACTTTCTTTCGACCGCATTAAGAGGGCTATGACAAGCAGGGTCTTGGATAGGATAGAAGAATTGTGGCAGGGAAAACAGCCCATAAGTGTTGAGCAGATGAATGAAGTGATCGCTGGTGAATGGCAGAGAGTAAAGGAGGCTGTAAGGTCGTCACCAGCAGCACGGGAAGCTTTCCGTAAGTATTTGGAACGCACCGTCGCTGAACAAATAGAAAAGTTGATGAAAGAGGATAAAGCTGAACTAGAATCATTAGGAGTTGTAGAGAAGAGTCTATAAATTGGTTTCACAAGATAGAGCTGAGCCAGGCAAACAGGTCAAGCAAGACCGGGATATAGGGCAGTTAATTAAGCGCCTTGATATGTTAGATGAGAGGCTGGATAATATGGATTCTATAGTAACATCGCTTATAGAAAGGGTGATGGCAAGACCTCTTGTTGTGGAAGTAACCTGCCCTAATTGTGGTCAAACTGTACAGATCAATGTCACCAGTGGTGTAAGGCTGCGAGGTAAAGAATAGCCATAGCAAGCATCGTATTTTATCAATGTTTAATCTCTAAGCCGCCCAATGATAAGTAACCTTCTATTTCTGCCATATTATCAAAGATTTGTCGTGTTCAGCTATGTTTGATACAATCGTCAAACGGGCGGTTAGCTCAGTGGTTAGAGCGCTGCGTTGACATCGCAGAGGTCACCGGTTCAAGTCCAGTACCGCCCACCATAGCATCAGTTCTATCCGAGGAACTGCTGTTAAGAGAATTGTTAGAGGCAGTGCTCGGACCGGAGGGGAGGAGGCGACTGATGTTAAGACGTTTGAATAAGGATAACCTCTTTAAGCTCTACGATAGCGATCTGGTGTTGAGGCTACGAAACGCTAAGAACTTGAGCGACACTAGGAAGATGCTGACCAGGTTCAAAGAATACTTAAACGGTTATTCACCCTCACCTGAACTGGCCAAAGGATGCTTAAGCCAGTTTGCCAATAGAAAGCCCCGAACGCTTTACCGTTATACTCAGATGATCAGGGTTTTCATGAAGTGGTACGGTGAGCCAATGGATGACTTCAGGGTAAAAGTGCCAAAGAATATGCCACCTTATACTGAAAACAGCGATATTGAAAAGTTGTTTAGTGCCATTCAGAACAAGAAAACGCACAAAGACTGCATTACCAGGGACAGCTTGCTAGTCGAGCTAGCACTCAAAACGGGCATGAGACGCTCTGAGTTGGCCAATTTGGAGCCAAGGGACATACACCCTGACTTCCTGATGGTGATGAATGGGAAAGGCGGCAAGGACCGGATTATACCGCTAACCCAAAGTACCGCCCAAAGGCTACAAAACTTCATAGGGGATATGAAACCTGATGAAAAGGTATTCAAGCTCAAAGCACCATGCATCAGCAACAAGATAAGGCAGTTAGCCAAAAAGGCAGGACTTGGCGATTTTCATACTCATACAATGAGGCATAAGTTCGCCACCGACTTGCTTGAGAAGGGAGCCAATATTAGGGTAGTCCAGGAATTACTGGGTCACGAGAATTTAGCCACTACCCAGGTCTATTTGTCAGTGACAGACCTGGGTCTACGACAAGCCGTAGAGCTACTTGACGACCAACGTAGCAATAAAGCCAAAAATAGAGTAAAACTAGAGGACAAGACCTACAAGGTAGTTCCTTGGCCAACAGTGGAAGATGTGTATATACCGAAGCCTATAAAGTGAAATATCACCCCTTTTCCTGATGGATTATAGGCTTTTAGCATATATGCTAAACATTCTCTCAAGAATGTATTGATAGCCTGACGGCAAAGCACCTTTATCTAAGGAATTGTCAATAGTCATTTGTGCGGCCTCCAATCTATAGCGGTGCCTATGTCCTGAAAACACAAGCGCCCACTTCTGAGCTTCAACGGCTAGAGCTGCCCTTCGCCTTACGACTGCCTCACCTCGCTCTCACCTCGCTCTTGCCTTGCTCTTCCCCCGCTCTTACGCACTTCCACCTGGTTGTGCATTGCTCTTATCGTGCTTTTTTCGTGCTTCCATCGCGCTTCTGCCTCACTACTGTCACACTCCTGATTGCTCCCACTTCGCTCTCGCTCTTACTCTTGCCTTATGTGTCTAG
>DATKVL010000427.1:0-6315 GCA_035530115.1 Dehalococcoidia bacterium
GCGCCGCTGAGGATTTTTCTCCTCTCGGCGTAAATTACCTCGCGGTGCTTGTTAATAACATCGTCATATTCCACCAGGTGTTTACGGATACTGAAATTGTGTCCTTCGGTCTGGACCTGGGCATTGGTCATAGCCTTATTGACTATGGGATGCTCAATCGGCGTGTCTTCTCCCATACCCGCCCACTGCATAAGTCCCTTAACACGGTCACCGCCAAAGCGGCGAACAATCTCGTCCTCTAAGGAAGCATAAAAACGAGAACTGCCCTGGTCTCCTTGTCTTCCTGCCCGTCCCCGAAGCTGATTATCAATGCGCCTGGCTTCGTGGTGCTCGGTACCTACGATGTGAAGTCCGCCCAGCTCAACCACCTCATTATGCTCCTCCCGCCATTCTACTTCACCACGCTCCTCAGGGTTGCCCCCCAGGATAATATCCACACCCCGCCCAGCCATATTTGTGGCCACGGTTACCGTTCCGAGCCGCCCAGCTTGAGCAATTATGGCAGCCTCCTTTTCATGATGCTTGGCATTCAACACTTGATGGGAAACTCCATTTCTGTTCAGGAGGTCAGACAAATACTCTGATTTCTCAATGGAGGTTGTGCCGATAAGAATTGGTCTTCCCTGGTCGTGCAATTGCTTGATTTCTTTGGCTACGGCAGCAAATTTGGTTTTCTCGTCCTTGTAAATCTGGTCAGTGTGCTCCGTGCGCTTCAAGGGCTTATTTGTGGGTATGACCACCACTTCCAACTTATAAATCTTGTGAAATTCCTCAGCTTCAGTGGCCGCAGTTCCAGTCATGCCCGCCAGCTTTTGATACATACGGAAGTAGTTTTGAAAGGTAATGGTAGCCAGGGTAACTGATTCTCGCTGAATCTTTACCCTCTCTTTGGCCTCAATGGCCTGATGCAGTCCCTCAGAATACCTCCTGCCAAACATCAATCTGCCAGTGAATTCATCCACGATGATGACTTGCCCATCCTTAACCACATAGTCCTTGTCCTTCTTGAACAAGACACGAGCCTTAAGGGCACTCTCCAGATATTGAGTGAGAAAGTAATTAGAGGGGTCATAAAGGTCAGGCGCTTTGAGCAAGCCCTCCCGCTTTAGCATCTTCTCCATCTTGGTCATGCCAATCTCGGTAAGGTTGGTAGTACGCGTACGCTCGTCAATGGTATAGTCTGCATCTTTGCTAAGGCGGGAAACTAACTGGGCAAAGGTGTAATACCTTTTAGTTGCTTCCTCGGCAGCACCGCTAATAATGAGTGGTGTACGGGCTTCGTCGATAAGGATGTTATCAACCTCATCGACGATGGCATAGTTCAAGGGATGCTGCACGCATTGAGACAAATCCCAGACCATATTATCTCTGAGATAATCAAAGCCAAACTCGTTATTGGTGCCATAAGTTATATCCGCCTCATAAGCCTGGCGGCGGGTGACAGGGCGGAGAAAATTCCACTTCTGGTCTTCCGACTCGTAGCTGGGGTCATAGATATAGGAAGGGGCAGTTTGACCAATTGTTTGCTGGGCATTAACGCTGGCCACGTTTATACCCAGGGCGTGGTAAATAGGACCCATCCAGTGGCAATCCCGCTTGGCAAGATAATCATTAACGGTAATCAGATGGCTGCCTTGTCCGGTAAGGGCATTGAGGTATAGGGGCAAGGTGGCTACCAGGGTTTTTCCCTCACCAGTTTTCATTTCGGCTATCTTCCCCTGGTGAAGGACGATTCCCCCCATTAACTGGACATCAAAATGCCGCTGTCTTATGGTTCGCTTGGCCGCTTCCCTAACAGCAGCGTAAGCCTCCGGTAAAATCTCATCCAAGCCTTCGCCATCGGCTAGCCGAGCCTTAAATTCATCGGTTTTCGCTCGAAGCTCAGCATCGGTGAGCTTTTCAAAGTCAGGCTCCAACGAGTTTATGCGGTCAACCAAAGGCTGAAGGCGCCTCAATTCTTTCTCGTTGGAATCAATCAGATTGCTAAGCCACTTAAGCATTTTCGGCTATCAGTCCTCAGTTTTCAGCTAACTGCTGACTACTCCATTATCACTCAAACATCGCTCCCACTGATAAGCCGGTGTGAATGCGATGAATGGCTTCGCCAATAAGCGAAGCTATGGGCAAGACAGTGATCTTAGCCAGTTTCTTATCGCCATTAACAGGTATGGTATCGGTAACCACTACCTCTTTCACCCGGCTCGTGGCTATTCTCTGGATAGCGGAACCAGAGAAAACGGGGTGAGTGCAGCAAGCATAAACCTCAGTAACTCCATGTTCTAAAAGAGCATTCACCACCCCGACCAGAGACCCAGCGGTATCAATCTCATCATCAACCGTCAGGGCACGCATTCCCTCAACCTCGCCAATTACGTTGAGGGTTTCAGTGGCATCGACATTTCCCAAGCGCCTTTTTTCAATGATAGCCAGGGGGACTCCAAGTTTAGCAGCCATATCACGAGCTACCTTGGAAATACCAATATCAGTAGCAACCACTACCATGTTATCCAGAGCCTTTTCCTTGAAATACTGAGCCAAGATGGGCCGAGTGGTGAGCTCATCCACAGGTATGGTGAAGAATCCTTGAATTTGAGGGGCGTGGAGGTCTACGGTGAGCAATCTATTAGCTCCAGCCGTAGTAATCAGGTCGGCAATCAAGCGAGCAGTGATAGGAACCCTGGGTTGGTCTTTTTTATCAGTGCGGCTATAGCCATAATAGGGAACGACAGCGGTAATTCGCCCCGCTGAAGCTCGCCTGGAGGCATCGAGCATGATAAGTAACTCAACCAGGCTTTTGTTAACTGGAGAGCAAATGGGTTGAATGATAAAAACGTCCCGTTCCCGGACATTCTCCAGGATACGCACAAAAATGTTCTCATTGCTAAACTCAAAGACCTCAACCTCCCCCAAGGGTATGCCTAAGTAATCACACACAGACCCTGCTAAGGCAGGATGAGCAGTGCCGCTGAACACTTTTAATTCGTCCATCATTATCTCTTAGCTATCTAAATACTAACTTGATTATATCATGAAATCATCGCTGTTTCTTGGGAAGGGTTAGTAAAAGCAAGTAAAGAAATTAATCTATACTTCCTGAAAAACGAAGCCTTTAGGGGTAACTAATTAAGGGAAGAAGTGTCTCATGCCAGCCCAGGAATAGGGAACTGTTGGCACATCTCTCGTATTTCCTGGCGGACTTGTTCTTGCGCACGCTTATCCCTCGAAGGAGAAAGCACTTTGACAATGAGAGAAGCAATGCGCTTCATCTCCTCTATGCCAAAACCTCTCGTGGTCACCGCCGGGGTGCCCAGCCTGATACCGCTTGTAATCATTGGTGGCTTGGGGTCAAAAGGAATAGTATTTCTATTTACCGAGATGCCCGCTGCCTCTAAGGCTTCCTCAGCATCCTTGCCGCTTATCCCCTGAGGGGAAAGGTCAACGAGGACAATGTGGTTATCTGTGCCCCCGGAAACAATACGCATCCCATATCCCTGGAGTTCGGAAGCCAAAATGCGGGCATTCTCCAGCACTGACTTCTGGTAATCAACAAACGCAGGTTGCATAGCTTCAAAGAAGCACACGGCTTTGGCGGCGATGATATGCATGGAAGGACCACCCTGCATCCCGGGGAAAACTGCAGCATCAATAGCTGAAGCCATCTCTTTATCACATAAAATAAAGCCACCTCTGGGTCCCCGCAAGGTCTTTTGCGTGGTGGCAGTAGTAACTTGAGCATAGGATACAGGGGAGGGATGAAGCCCAGCGGCTATTATCCCCGCTATGTGAGCCATGTCAACCAATAACTTGGCACTCGCCTTATCAGCTATATAGCGAAGCCTCTCAAAATCAATAATACGAGAGTAACTACTCGCCCCAGCTATTATTAACTTAGGTTTATGCTCCAGAGCTAACCCTTCGATTTCATCGTAGTTGAGCATCTCGGTTTTAGGATCGACTCCGTAAGGGACAAAGTTATACCATTTTCCGGAGAAATTGACCTCAGCGCCATGTGTGAGATGCCCACCATGGCTGAGACTCATCCCCATAACAGTATCTCCGTGTTCCAATAGAATTGAATAGGCTGCCATGTTGGCTTGACTGCCACTATGAGCCTGGACATTGGCATGTTCGGCTTTAAAGAGTTTTTTAGCCCTTTCGATAGCTAAATTTTCAATTTCGTCTATGTGGACACAACCGCCATAATAGCGATACCCGGGGTATCCTTCAGCATATTTGTCAGTTAGCACCGAGCTTTGGGCCTCAAGCACTGCTCGGCTGGCATGGTTTTCAGAGGCAATAAGATTTATGGTGTTTACTTGCCTCTCTGCCTCCAGGCTTAGGATTTGAGCTGCTTTGCTATCGCGTTGTGCCAAGGAAAATGCCTTCGCGGTTTTCACATTTGTGTTACAATAGTACTTGATATTTCATTCTCGGTCAATAAGAAAAACCCATCAAAGTGGATTCCCGCAGCACCATTGACAGAACGTGTTTATAGTGATAAATTAATTTATTTAGCAATTAAAAGGGAAGAGTGCTAAATGCCTTTAAGGGAAAGAAGAGAAACCGTTCTCAGGGTGATAATTGAAGATTATATCACTAGAGCAGTACCAGTAGCTTCAAATGCTATCGTGGAAAGGTATAGCTTGAAGGTAAGCCCGGCTACCATCCGCAATGATACAGCATACTTAGAACGAGAAGGATATGTTATCCACCCTCACCGTTCAGCCGGAAGCGTACCTACCGATAAGGCTTACCGCTACTATGTGGAATTGATAGGGGAAGAGATTGAACTTCCCCGTGTTGAGCAGTATCTAATTCATCAGATATCTCAGGAAGCAAAAGAAGAGCTAGAGCAATGGCTAAAAACGGTGGCAGCGCTTTTAGCGCGCCTTGTTCACAACCTGGTAGTAATAACCACTCCCAAAGCGGTTCGCTGCCGCTTTAAGCATCTCGATTTGGTAGCCTTGCGGGATTTCATGGCTTTGCTGATCGTAGTTTTGCATGAAGCAAAAGTTAGACGGCAGGTCTTATCTTTCAATAGAAAGGTTAGCCAGGATGAGCTAACGAAGCTAGCTAATAAGCTTACTTCTATTTATGCCGGGATGACCAGCAGCGAGATCTTGGCTAAAAAAGAGGGACTTTCTTCTGAAGAAAGGCAGCTGTCTGAATCTTTAGCAGAAATTATGGCTACTGAAGACAAGCTAGAATATGGTGAGCCTTATCTTGAAGGACTGCGTTTGCTGCTGAGTCAACCAGAGTTTACCAACAGTCCCAGAATACTTGGAATTTTAGAGGTGCTGGAAGGGGAGGATTGGCTTAGAAATATATTTTGCCAGGAATCTAGCAAGGGAGGGGTAAAGATAGTCATTGGTGAAGAAAACCCAGAGCCAGCATTACAGGACTTGAGCTTAATAGCTAGCCAGTATGGATTACTTGATAAGGCCAGTGGTATTGTGGGAGTGATTGGCCCCAAACGGATGGACTACGCCAAGGCTATTTCTTCGCTTAACTACCTTTCAGCATTGCTAAGCAACTCAGTGGCTGAATACATCTAAAGGAGGTCCAACGTTGGCTGAGAGTGACGAGGTAGTTGAAGAAGGAATTGAGCAAGCCGAGGATATAGAAACGTTACAGCAAACTCTAGCTGAAGAGAGGGAAAAGGCAGAAAAATATTTAGCCAATTGGCAAAGATGCCAGGCAGATTTTGTTAATTATAAACAACGTGCTGAGCAAGAAAAGGGGGGGATTATTGAGTTTGCCAATAGCACGCTTATCTGTAACCTGCTGCCTATCATGGATGACTTGGAGAGAGCTCTTGCTTCAGTTCCTGTTGAGCTCAATGAATCAAACTGGACTGAAGGTATCAGGCTCATTTATAATAAGCTTAAGGCAACCCTGGAGGCACAGGGACTAACTGAGATTATAGCTAAGGGAGAACCCTTTGATCCTCACCTGCACGAAGCTTTAATGCAGCAAGAGGGGGAAGAAGGGATGGTTATTGAGGAAACACAAAAAGGCTATCAATTTAAAGGAACGCTGATTCGTCCTAGCTTGGTGATAGTTGGTAAGGGCAGGAAAAGAAGAAGAGAGCAAACAACTAAGAAGGAGAAGTAAGAATGGCAAGAGCGATAGGAATTGATTTAGGTACTACATTTAGTGTAGCAGCGGTGATAGAGGGAGGCGAACCTAAGATCATACCCAGTGCTGAAGGCGGCAATCTCGTTCCTTCAATGGTATCCATAGGTAAAGGTGGGGAAAGATTGGTAGGAGAGTTAGCCAAGCGCCAGGCAATAGTCAATCCTGAGAATACTATAT
>DATKVL010000428.1:0-8419 GCA_035530115.1 Dehalococcoidia bacterium
CCCTTTCCCCTTATGCCGCTAAGAGTAAGTTCAGCCGTGGTCGGCTGAAGTGGGAAGAACCATGCCCCATAAGAACCAGTTTTCAACGTGACCGTGACCGTATTATATATTCCAAGGCCTTCCGTCGGCTAAAACATAAGACACAGGTTTTTATTGCTCCCTTAGGTGACCATTATGTCACCAGGCTTACTCACACTCTGGAAGTATCCCAAATAGCCAGAACTATAGCTCGAGCTCTCAATCTCAACGAAGACCTCACTGAAGCTATCGCTCTCGGACACGATTTAGGGCACACGCCTTTTGGCCATATAGGCGAGGAGGTTTTAAATGAGTTGTATCACGGTGGCTTCAGACATAATGAGCAAAGCTTGCGAGTAGTCGATTTATTGGAGAGGGAGGGACAGGGGCTAAATCTTACCTGGGAAGTGCGAGATGGTATTATCAATCATTCCAAGGGACAAGCGGAGATCTTAGGAGAGGGATGGGGAGATGTCAATACTTTAGAGGGCCAAATATGCAAAATAGCCGATATCGTGGCCTATGTTAACCACGACGTTGAAGATGCTATAAGAGCTGGAATTATCTCCCAGAATGATTTGCCCAAGTCAGTAATAGCAACTCTGGGACATGCGCATTCACAGCGAATTAATACCCTGGTTTGTGATGTCATAAAGTGCTCCTGGCCTGTTAGTGGCAATGGCAATTTAACCAATCCAACTATAGGCATGAGCCCTGAAGTCCTTAGAGCAATTAACATGCTCCGCCAGTTTCTATTTGACAAAGTATATTATCCCAGCTTAGCTGGAGAGGAGGCAGTAAAGGCGGGAGAGGCATTGCGTCTGTTATATTCTCATTTTCTGAAGCATGAGGATAGATTACCTCGAGAATTTGCCTCTTTGCCGGATAACAAGGAGCGCAAAGTCATTGATTACATTGCTGGGATGACTGATCAATATGCGCTAAGATTAGCTGAAGAGATATCTCAATGAGCGTAATCACGGAGGTAAAGCAGAGACTAGATATAGTAGAGCTTGTCTCTGACTATGTTACTCTGCAAAAAGCGGGGCGTAACTTCAAAGGCTTATGCCCCTTCCACAGTGAGAAACATCCTTCGTTTTTTGTCTTTCCTGAGCAACAAAGCTGGCATTGCTTTGGTGCCTGTGGAACTGGCGGCGATATCTTCTCTTTTATCATGAAAAAGGAGGGCATTGATTTTGGCCAAGCTCTTCGTCTTTTAGCTCAAAGGGGAGGCATAACTTTAGGCCCCCTTGAGGCGCCAGACAAGGCTGAGGATGAGAAGAAAGGGAGATTATTTCAGATTAATGAAGCAGCTACTGAATACTATCACCATTTACTTTCAAGCACTAAGGCGGGCGAGGCAGCGAGAAGCTATCTGGCAAGAAGAAATGTCATGCCCGGGAATATCAAAGAGTTCCGTCTCGGTTTCAGTCCTGATGCCTGGGAAACCATTAAGAATTACCTGCTGGGTAAAGGTTACGCAGAAAAGGAGCTAGTAGAAGCTGGTCTAATAATCGAGAAAGAAGAAGGAGGTAGTTACGATCGATTTCGCAACCGGCTGATGTTTCCTATATGTGATATCCAGGGTCGAGTCACTGGTTTCGGAGCTAGAGCCCTAGATGACTCCCTGCCTAAATATATCAACTCTCCCCAAACATCAATTTTCGATAAGAGTAGCAGCTTGTATGGCGTTGATAAGGCTAAGTCTGCCATTAGAAAGGAAAACTTAGCAATAATCGTAGAAGGCTACATGGACGTTCTCACTGCTCACCAACACGGCTGGCAAAATGTAGTTGGCTCAATGGGAACTTCTTTAACCGAGAAGCAGGTGGGAGGCATTAAAAGATTAACCAATAACATAACACTGGCACTCGATGCCGATCTTGCCGGAGAAGAAGCTACCTTGCGAGGCAGAGCGATATTAGCTTATTCCAATGCTGAAGCAAATGTCATTTTATTACCTCCAGGCAAAGACCCGGACGAAGTAATAAGAGAGGACCCTGCTCTCTGGCAGAAACTGGTGGAACAAGCTATGCCTATTCTAGACTTCGCCTTTCAATCTGTAATAAGCAAAGTCGATATCAATAAAGCCAAAGACAAGTCCCTGGCTGTACAAAAACTCCTGCCCTCAATTTATGAGATAAAGGATCCCCAACAAAGATTCCATTATGTAGAGAAACTGGCTCGCGAACTAAAAATCAAAACGTTGGACGTAGAAGCTGCCTTACAGAAAGTAAAGACCGCCAGGAAAAGGCCTCAACTTAGTAAGCCAACAGAACAATCTCGCCTTGCCCGCCAGTTTGTATCCAGCCCTAGTGAAGAATACTGCTTGGCACTTCTCCTTCAGTACCCAGAGCTTCGTCCTTTAGCTCAAGATCAAGAATTATCATCAGAACACTTCGAATCCACGGAAAATCGGGAGGTCTTTGTCAAGTGGCAACATTCTTCCGATATCTCGAACCTTGAAAATAAACTTGACACTAGTTTATTAGAACATTTATACTACTTGGTTAAAAAAATTTTCCCGCCGGACATACAGAAAAGCGAGCAAACACGACACGATGCTTTAGGCGATTGTATTCTCCGTCTCAAGGAGAAGTTATTCCGGAAATTAGAAACTGAGAAGGAGGCGATGCTTGAGATTGAGAGGGAAAAGGGTGGTATAAGCTCAGAGTTGTCCAAACTGGAGGAGCAAGGAATAAAATCCGGGCAACAACTTCAGGACATCTTTGTTAAAAAAAGGAAAAAACCATGGGTTCAATGAAAGAAGAAAACATCCGCCTGGATAGTGATGAGGAAGAGGCTGAAAGCTTACTCAGCGATGAATCCGAAGTTGAGGATGGCAGCACCTTAGCCGAGGAAGGTGAAGAAAAAGAAGAAAGTGAGGAATTAACCGCTGAACAAACTGAGGAGATCAGGCCTACGCCGCCACTAGGGGAATATGAGGTAATTGACGACTCAGCTCGTATGTATCTTCAAGAAATTGGCAGAGTGCCACTTCTCAATGTCCATGAAGAGAAGTTACTATGCCGGAGGATAGAGCTGGGCAGAAGCTTAGAAAGAATCGAAGACAACCATTTCAGGAAATACAAGAAATTCCCTTCAACCGTTGACATAGTTATTCACGTAATTTCTCAATTATCCAAGGCATACCAGGTTGTTCAGATTGTCGAAGAACATATTGGTATCGATCCCTCCAGCAATGTGGTAGAGACGATCAAGAATCCTGAATTTCGCTCCGCCATCGACGTTGTTATAGACCCAGCGTTAATAGCGGCAATCGCTGAGGGAATAGACAAAGGAACCACTGCAGCCGAAGAAGCCATAGTAAATCTTTCCATAACCAGTCAACTTCTGCCCCCTCAGTTGCTAGAGCTCCTGGCTAGAGATAAAACTTCATGGCAAAAACTAAAGACTCTCCTGACTGATGACAGTTTCCCATTCCAAATCGATTCTCATGGTAGTGAGTGCAAAGCTTACTTTGAACAGGTACAAACCGAAGCAAAAGCATCAGAAAAGCACCTTACTGAAGCAAACCTACGCTTGGTGGTGAGCATAGCTAAGAAATACATCGGGCATGGCATGCCTCTCCTTGAGCTTATCCAGGAGGGGAATATTGGCCTTATCCGAGCTGTAGATAAGTTTCAGTATAGAAAAGGCTACAAGTTCAGCACCTATGCCACCTGGTGGATCAGGCAAGGTATCACTCGATCTATAGCTGACCAATCCCGTGCCATTCGCATTCCGGTACACATGGTAGAAACAATTAACAAGCTATTACGCACAATGCGGCAGTTAGTTCAAGAACTTGGACGCGAACCAAGTTACGAAGAAATTGGCAGCCGCCTAAGCATATCGCCAGAAAGAGTAGAAGAGGTCATGGCCTTGTTTTTCCGTGAGCCAATATCGCTAGATATGCCTATTGGCGAAGATGCTGATAGCCGTCTAGGTGACCTTGTTGAAGATCGCGCCAGTTTAGCACCAACTGAAGCCACCTCGCAGCAGCTACTCAAAGAACAAATAGATAAAGTGCTTGATGAACTTACCGAGCGCGAAAAAAGGGTTCTACAGCTTAGATTTGGCCTTAAAGACGGACATGCTCGAACTCTGGAAGAGGTGGGTAGAGAATTCAATGTAACTCGAGAAAGAATACGACAGATTGAAGGCAAGGCTCTGCGCAAGTTACGTCATCCCACCCGCAGTCGAAAGCTCAAAGGCTATCTAGACTGATTTCATCTCAAGGGCATGTCAAGCATAGTCCCCATCTTTTTAGGTAACTTGCCTCGTGTTAGTGACTTACTCAACTTTTGTATCTCACGAAACTGATTAAGAAGTTGATTAACATCTTTGGATGTGGTGCCGCTCCCCCGAGCAATACGGCTTCGCCGTTTACCATCAATAATGGCGGGATTGCGCCGCTCCTCATAAGTCATAGACAAGATAATAGCTTCTATCTTCTTTAACTGTTTCTCACCTTCGTCATCTGGCAAATGAGAAGCGAATTTGGAAAAGCCCGGTATCATTTCCACCAGTCGCCCTAAGGAACCCATCCTGTGAATTTGACGCATTTGATTGAGGAGATCCTCAAGGTCAAAATCCCCGCTGCGCATTTTTCTTTCCAAATTCTTGGCCTGTTGCTGGTCAACCGTCGTCTCAGCTCGCTCGATGAAGGTGAGCATATCTCCCATACCCAAAATGCGAGACGCTAAACGGTCAGGATAAAATACTTCCAAAGCATCGATCTTCTCACCCGTGCCCAGGTATTTTATGGGCACTCCGGTAACAAATCTAATGGAGAGAGCAGCTCCACCTCGGGCATCTCCATCCATCTTCGTCAGGATGAGTCCTGTGAGCCCGATTCGACTGTGAAATTCTTGAGCCACTCTTACGGCATCTTGCCCAATCATAGCATCTACCGTAAGCAATACTTCTGAAGGCTGTACCAGGGATTTGATATCAGCCAATTCCTTCATCATGGCCTCGTCAATATGCAGGCGCCCTTGAGTATCTACTATAACCCAGGTCAATCCCCTTTCCCTGGCTTGGTTTAGAGCATGCTGGCAAATTGTTGTTGATGCTACGTTAGCATCCGCACTATATACCGGTATATCGTGTTGCTCACCCAGTAATTTGAGTTGTTCAATAGCGGCAGGTCGGCGAGTATCAGCAGCTACTAATAAAGGACGCTGCCCTAAATGTTTGAGCTGAACAGCTAGCTTCACCGCTGTAGTGGTCTTACCGGAGCCCTGTAATCCTATGAGCAAAGCGACCGCTGGTGAGTCAGTAACCGAAGCTAGATGGCCAGGCTCTCCCCCTAAGATAGCAATTAATTCTTCATTGACAATTTTGATAATCTGCTGGGCTGGTGTTAGGCTGCGCAATACTTCGGAGCCAAGAGCACGCTCTCGCACCTTGGACAAGAATTCCTTGACCACCTTAAAATTTACATCTGCTTCCAGAAGCGCCAGCCGTACCTGGCGTAAAGCATCGTCGATGTCCCCTTCACTAAGCTTGCCTTTCCTGCCAAGCTTATCAAATACAGCGGTCAGCTTTTGGGTTAAGACTTCAAGCATATTAGTCCCCAAGTATTTTATTCTCCGCTAAGTCCCATAGTCAACTCGTTTTGCCATGTCCGGAATTTGTCATCTCAAACTAAGAATCCTGTTGCACTTAACTCAGAATCAGCATACTATATAGGTTTAATGGAATATCTTTGGGCACCATGGCGAATGGAATATATACAACGGGTCACAGAAAGCGGCTGTATTTTATGCCAGAAACCCGGGGAAAATAACGACGAGGCAAATTTTATCCTTTATCGTGGTCAACACAATTTCATAATCCTGAACGCCTTCCCCTATAATCCAGGGCATTTAATGGTCGCTCCCTATCGGCATATAGCAAATTTACAGGACCTAACGGATAAGGAAGCAAAGGAATACTTTGACATTATTAAGAAGAGCTTAGAGCTTCTGAAAGAGGTAATGAAGCCAACTGGCTTCAATATCGGCTTAAATGTGGGCAAAGTTGCCGGAGCCGGTATAGCGGAGCACCTCCATACTCACATAGTCCCCAGGTGGCAAGGTGACATTAACTTTATGCCGGTGTTGTCTAATACCAAAGTCATATCGGAAGCCTTGAGTGGCACATACCAGAAGCTAAGAGCAAAGCTATAGCATAGTTGCCAAATTTTATTGAGACCGTTCAGCGACTCTCCTTATAGCCAAAACAATTCCTTTAACTTAGAGACTTCGTTAAAATGACGCCAAAGTAAGATAGCTGCCAAACGGTAATTCAAAAATACAAGGGGAATTGTCATGTATTTCATTATTCTCCTGGGGATTGTCAGCCTATTCGGGGATGTAACCTACGAAGGAGCCAGGAGTGTTACCGGGCCTTACCTAGCTACACTGGGGGCAAGCCCAGGTGTCGTCGGTTTAGTCGCTGGTGTTGGCGAATTCGTTGGCTATGCTCTGCGCCTGGCCTCTGGCTATCTTGCCGATCGCACCAGGGCATATTGGCTTTTGACATTTGTTGGTTATGGATTGATCCTGTCCATCCCCTTGTTGGCATTTGCCGGCCATTGGCAGCTTGCTGTCGTGCTTATCATCTTGGAACGGGTGGGAAAGGCAATAAGAAGTCCAGCAAGGGACACCATGCTTTCTTATGCCACAAAAAAGGTGGGGAGAGGCTGGGGGTTTGCTGTTCATGAAGCATTGGACCAGATTGGCGCTGTCATTGGTCCTGTTGTCTTTTCCCTTGTTCTCCTTTTCCACGGCGACTATAGTGAAGGCTTTACCCTGTTATGGATACCTGCTTTGCTAACCCTGGCTGTTCTAGCTATAGCCAGGAAGAAAGTCCCTTCACCACAGAAACTTGAAGCACCTGGGGAAACAAGCAGGCCAAACATCCAAGGTAAGCTTCCCAGGGTTTTCTGGTTCTACACTGTATTTACTCTATTTTCCATGGCGGGATTCGCTAATTTCCAGTTAATTTCCTACCATCTCAAAGTCCAAGCTATTGTCCCGGATGCTCAAATCCCCATGATGTATGCCATTGCTATGGGTGTGGATGCCCTGGCAGCTCTTCTCGTGGGCAAAACATACGATAAAATTGGGCTTATATTGCTATTAGCAATCCCTTTGTTAACCTTGCCTATTCCCTTCCTGGCCTTTTCTCATAGCTACAGCTTGGTGCTAATTAGCATAGTATTATGGGGTGTAGTCATGGGGATTCAGGAAACGATTATGCGTGCTGCCGTCGCTGACCTAACATCTGTGGAGAGGAGAGGATTTGCTTATGGAGTCTTCAATACAGCGTTGGGGGCCGGCTGGCTTCTGGGTGGTGCCCTCATGGGGCTACTCTATGAGATTTCTATCAACTACCTAATCCTGTTTGCCGTGGTCATGGAGCTAATCTCAATTCCGCTATTCTTCGTGGTCAGAAGAGCAGCTTAGCCCTTTCCCAGAGTGAAAGCTGTAAGCGAATCTCCAGAATCTGAATGGGATTTAAGAAGTGGGATTATTGACAGCTTAACTTCAGGTAGCTTGAGGATAGGAGCCAAGTATCTTAATGAAGGCAGCCTCTCTCTGTAACTCTCTCACAGCTTCCTGGTAAACTTTGCCATCCAAGTGACCCTCGAAATCAGCATAAAAAACATATTCCCAGGGCTTAGTTCGGCTCGGTCTGGACTCCAATTTTGTTAAATTTATATTCCTCGTGGCGAAGATACCCAAAATTCTATATAGGGAGCCAGGCTTATGTTCAGCAGCAAACACGAGAGAGGTCTTATTTCTCTGCGCAGGTTTAGCTTTCTGCTTTGAGATAGCCACGAATTTGGTATAGTTGTTGACACTCGTCTCAATTTCCGGTGCCAGAATCTCCAGCCCATAAATATCGGCAGCTCTTTTGCTAGCTATGGCAGCACAGTTCTTCAACCTTTTCTCTTTTATCATTTTGGCACTGCCTGCAGTATCATAGCTAGGCATAATTTCAACTTTCAGTTTACTTAAAAATTCCTCACATTGAGCCAAAGCTTGGGGATGGGAGTAAATCGTTGTTATATCCGCTAATTTTTCTCCTGGCAAAGCCATCAGGCAATGGCTTACTTTGAGAATAACTTCAGCAAATATATTAAGAGTATACGCCAATAACAAATCGTAGGTCTCGTTGATACTGCCAGCTTGAGAGTTCTCCACGGGAACTACCCCAAATTCAACTTCATCCTGCGACACAAGTTCAAAAACCTCTTTCAGCCGGACACACGGCAAAAAATCAATGTCCCCACCAAAAAGCTTTGCCGCAGCATCCTCGCTGAAAGCGCCTCTTTCTCCTTGAAAAGCAACCTTGACCATAAACCTATCGCAAAGTATAGCCTAAACCCGCTTTGAACTTCCACTGT
>DATKVL010000429.1:0-2631 GCA_035530115.1 Dehalococcoidia bacterium
TATATCCCTGGCGCCTACTGTGGAAAGAAAAAGTAAACCTATGGCAATGAGCCAGGGACCATAGTCAACATTGATGCCGCTGGCAGTGATTTCAACATCCTGGGGTATGTAGCCCAATGCCGCCAGGACAATGGTGGCTACCAGGAAAAGATAAGCCAATGGTATCTTGATGCGCTCGAACCGATAAAAAGAACGTACAAAGTAATGGAATTGGACCAGCATCAAGATAGCAATACAAAGGACAATTTTAACTTCGAGTGGTTTATTGTGTATTAACAAGTCGCTCATACTAAGGAATGTGCTGAAGCTCCAGAGTACAGCAGGAATCAGAAACAAAAGGAAAAGCTTATGCCTTCGTTGCCGTGGCCGATTAGATATCAAAATGACAAATAAGGGGATATAAGCAATCGTAGCAATTAAGGGGATTAAAACATTGGCATTCATAATATCACCCTTATATAGTCAAACCCATAAATCCCGACACAATTTTACCTGTCATTCTGAGCCCTTCCATGAGATTGCTTCGGCTGGCTTCGTCAGCCTCGCAATGACAGAAGAAAGCGCCTCGCAATGACTGTTGTGTCACCATTTCTGTAAATTACTTTAATATAAAGCTATTATTGATATAAATTTGGAAACTGTCAAGAAGGACTTTAGTAATCCCCCAAAGGTACTAGGTGTTCTCAGTCACGGTTCTCCCAGCACAAGGCGGGCTTGAAGCTTCACCTTTGTCATTCTGGGCTGCTGGCGAAGAACCTGCGAAGGACTTGGAGCTATAAACGAAAGGGCGAAGTTAAAACCCCGCCTTCCTTGTCTTGGTAAGGTGCCCTGCCTTTCTCTAAACTATGCTGGTGTCATCGAGCAGCCGCACGTTCGGCTTCAGTTACCGGCGCAGCCTCCACCACGACCCTGGGTGCTCCGAGTAAGGAAAGCATTTCATCCGAAGGGTTAATATGTGGTGGCTTCAGGTGACCTAAATCGGCGCCCTCAGCTTGCCGTTGAGTCATATAGCTGGAAAAGGCGCCTTGGGGGAGCAAAGTAACCTCTAGGGGCTTTAAGCCAAGCACAGTTTCCATATTGCCAATAAGGCTGTAGAAGTTGCACCGATATTTCCTATCTAATTTCTTAAATTGCTCGCGTATCGCTGCTGCCATACCTTCCTCACTGGCAATATATTCATCTCTAGGCTCAAGATAGAGATGCAGCGCAGGTTTATTATCAATTAGTTCCTTGCGTGCTACCCAATCCACATAGGCGATGCCAGTGTTTTCAACTGCCTCTTCGATTACCCTCCCTGTCAGCCGACCAAGACTAGCAATATCAATAAGGTCATCAGCCCTGCTATAGAATACCATCTGCGGGATATCAATATTCAGCTTTTCATTTCGCAGCGAACTTATCCTGACCATATCGCCAGGTCTATATCGAGTCATAATACCGCCATGGAAATTGGTGATGACTATTTCGTAATTCTCGCCTGCCTTTACTTCGTCCAGCAAAATAGTCTTCGGCTGGTAGGAATGGTCAAGTTGCCATTTGAAGTATTCCCTCTCGGGAATGAACTCAAAAAAATTGAGGTTGGGAATAAAAGTCATACCTTCGTAATCCCAGGTCTGAACGGCATAAATACCGCCCTCAGTGCCACCATACAGCTCCAGGGGTTTCCTCCCCCACAGCTCTTCTACCCCTTTCCCGAAAATGGCACTGTCCATGCCACCACCCACAACTACCTTAACAGACCATAGATCTTTAGGCAACATAGGACGATGAGCCAACTTGCTCTTGATTAATCCTTTAATGAAGCGAGCAGCTGCTTTGGGATGAGATAGCAAAAAACGAGTATCTACACTTATGGCTCCTCGCTTAAACATCTCCCCGATATAAACCAAGATAGAGGGCAAGCCACCAAAAGAATCAAGACCCTGACACAAAGCCTCCTTAAAGCCAGCTTCTATCTTCTTTTGAAATGTCATTTCCTCGGCATTGGAAGGCAGGAGGTCAAAGCCAAGAGCTTGTTGCATTAAGTATCCCACAACGCCTGATCCATAATATCGAGATGCCATAGTGGACAAAGTTTTCAGATGTTCTTTCATGAGAAAATCGCCTTGAGGGTCACAGGAGGCAAGAAGCCCAACGCCACCAGCCGTCCTCACAAATTCATATAAGAATCTCTCGGATAAGGGCACCCATTTGAGGTTATATTCACCAGCCCTGCCTACCGTATGCACCCACATGGCAGGATTGGTCGGCAACACGTCTTCCCTTTTTTCCACAAGCTCAGGTAGGTAATCAGAGTAGGTGGTCAATGGCACCTGCTCCCGGAATTCTTCCACCGTCTCAGGCATGGCACCACGCATCACCCTCTTGCCAAGCTCGCTGTTCTTTAATAGCTCAATCTCCTCCAGAAGCAGTCTCTTCTGGATAGCCATAAACTCCTCCAGGCTGAGGGCAATAAAGCCGCAGCACATCTGCCATAGCTCTTCTTTTCTCCCCTGACGCAGTAGCTCAATCGGCCTTGTCATAGCTATACCCCCTGTTTTCCCTCGTGTCATTCAAAACGACAACGCAGGAACTTCATTATCCTGAAGATAGTATGACAGGGCTAGGAATAGCTTGGGAAGAGATTATGTT
>DATKVL010000430.1:0-2079 GCA_035530115.1 Dehalococcoidia bacterium
AGACAGTGGGCATAAGAGGAAAGGTAACAGGTATAAGGGGGTAAAAAATGGAGGGGAAATTTATAAAAATTGGCAAAAATCGTGTAACCACAGATGAGTTTGTCGCTGAGGGACATAGTTTTTGTACTGGCTGCGGCGAAGCCTTGGCATTAAGACTTGCCTGCAAAGCCTTGGGAAAGGATGTAATAATTGCCAATGCTACCGGGTGTATAGAGATTTGCACTTCGCCGCTTCCTGTCACCTCCTGGAGAGTTCCCTGGATACATACGTTGTTTGAGAACACTGGTGCTGAAATTTCGGGCATAGAAGCAGGGTTAAAGATTTTGATGAAGAAAGGCAAGATGCCTGAGAGGGACATTAAATGTGTGGCTGTGGCTGGAGACGGAGGGACAAGCGACATAGGAATGCAAGCTTTGTCTGGAGCGTTTGAAAGGAAACATGACTTTTTATATCTCTGTTTTGATAACGAAGCGTATATGAATACAGGGATCCAGAGGTCAAGTGCCACTCCTTATGGAGCTTCGACTACCACGGCACCTGCGGGCAAGCTTAGCATTGGCCAGACTACCTGGAAAAAGAACATGCCTGAAATTGCTGTCGCTCATAACATACCTTATGTAGCCACAGCCTGTCCCAGCTATCCTTTTGATTTAATGAACAAAGTTAAAAAGGGTGGGGAAGTCAAAGGGCCAGCTTATGTCCATATATTCTCTCCTTGCCCGACAGGCTGGAGGTATACTACCGATTTAGCCATTGAAATAGGTCGGCTTGCTGTGGAGACAGGCATTTTCCCTCTCTATGAAGTAGAAAATGGACGGTATAAATTAAATGTTGACCAGCCTAAGCTTAGACCAGTTGAGGAATACTTAAAGCCACAAGGCCGGTTCCGTCATTTGCTGGATGGGGAGATTGAAAAGATTCAAGAACACGTAAATGAGGAATATGCTAAACTCAAGGCAAAGATAGCCTGTTTTGCAGCTTGATTTCTTCTAATAAGCAAGGTTGATTGCTTCAATTCTCCTTACCTACTATAATACTTAGCTATACGGGGTGTGGCGCAGCGGCTAGCGCGCATGGTTTGGGACCATGAGGTCGGTGGTTCAAATCCACTCACCCCGACCATAATAAAAAAATTTCCATTTTGTAGAAGCCCAACAAAAAGCTTGTTTACCGACTCTGCGTCCGTCATTGCGAGCGAAGAGTGGCAATCTCTTGAGATTGCTTCGGCCCAAGATGCCTCGCAATGACATCGGGGATTGTTGAACACTCCTAGGGGAAGTCTTGACAGGAGAAATGAATCACATTACAATTGTTAGACATGTCTAACAATTATGGGAGTAGGCGATGGTAAAACAAGAAGCGCAAAGAGAGCAGACTGCCAGCATGGAGGACTACCTTGAGGCGATAGCTAATCTCGGTGAGGAAAGGAAGGTGGTAAGAGTAAAGCAAATTAGCGAAATGCTGGGAGTTAAAATGCCCAGCGTTACCTCCGCCTTGAAGAAGCTCTCAGAACAGGGGCTTGTGGAGCATGAAAAATATGGCCACATAAAGCTTACTCTTGAGGGTGATAAGGTTGCCCGCGATGTGATTCGCCGACATAAGGCGTTGACCCGCTTTTTTGCGCAAGCTCTGGGCATTAACCAGGAAACCGCGGAAGAAGATGCCTGCAAGATTGAGCACGTCATTAGCCCCTTGAGTATGGAGAGACTGGCAAAGTTTGTGGAGTTTATAGAGGCTTGTCCACTGGGAGGGACTAATTTCACTAGCAGGTATGAATATTATTTGGAGCACGGGGAGCTCCCTCAAGATTGCTCGAACAGAGGTGTGAAGAAAAGGAAATAAAAGCAGCAAAATTTTTTTGAAATTTATAAGTTAAACAAGACTAACTTATTAGAGATAGGGGATAAGCTATGACCATGTATCAAGAAGGACAATTGCCCCTGGCTGAGATGAGGACTGGGCAGACAGGCACTGTGGTTGGGGTTCTGGGAGGACAGGGATTAATTCGGCGTCTGGATGCTTTGGGTATCAGGCCAGGGAAGAAGGTGACCAAGGTGAGTTCTACGCTATTTCACGGCC
>DATKVL010000431.1:0-1068 GCA_035530115.1 Dehalococcoidia bacterium
TTATTTCATGCTCTTTAATTTGTTTATCGATATTATCGGCCTGTTGTTTTTGTACTTTCTCGGTATAACCATCAGGAAGTATTAACTCATATTCTTTAGCCAATAATATATTACTTTTTGACGGGGTTTTTTCTTTAGTAATACCCAAGTCCATGTATTCCTGTAATTTTTGTTGCGCCCCTTCATACGATGTGCAGGGAAAAACTGACTTCCATGATCCTGATCCGTCATTATAATCATTTAATCGCCAAGTCAAATCGCCCTTACTGTTACCAAAAAGGGATAATAGCTTTAACCCACTATGATCATAGCTATCTTTTTCATCCTCAAACTTTACAATTTCGGGGCGATACCCTGGTGTTACATAATGAGTTATTTTACCGTCCAGGTAATCTTCAAGCAATTTTAATGATTCGTGCCGTTTGAGCCTCCTAAGCCTGGATTTTTCATCTTTCTCAAAACCTGATACCTCTTTGCGTATCGTCCCTAGCTCTGTATGCAAATCTTTGATTTTTTGTTGTAGTGCTTTAACATCTTTATCATATACTGCTTTCGGCTGCCTATCAAAAATTTGGTCTACGATTTGCAAATAACCTGAGTCGTATTCTCCGCCTTCGCAATCTTCCATCAAGTTTTCAATTAAGAATTGACCAGATTTTAGAGTTTCTATCAATAAAACCTTTTCCCCGGTTTTTAAATATCTTGTTTTCATGCTTTATCCTTTCATTTATATCCCATTATACTCGTTAATGGCTTTAGATAAAGTAGCGCAACCAATTATAGTTGTGGGCGTGTGGTCATTTTTTGTATATCGTACTTTATAACTGATGCAGCTATCATCACCCAGAACTAAGATTAATTGTTTATCATCGTCTTTGGTAAATTGAGACGCTAATTTAAGCTCTGTTGCGAGTTGTTTTAATGTTACTGTATGGGTCATATTCTCTTCTCATCCTCTCCCAATAACTCATCATCACGAGGCACGAAATCATCTTCTCTGCCATTTTCAAGAGCATCAGCACACCATTTATGACAAGTTCTATCATGACCATCGTAATGGATTATTTT
>DATKVL010000432.1:0-3740 GCA_035530115.1 Dehalococcoidia bacterium
GCCAGCAAAACCGCTGCTGACCTTTTATGTCGCGCCTACTTCAAGACCCACCATCTCCCGGCAATCGTCACTCGCTGCACCAACAACCTCGGACCATACCAGTTTCCCGAGAAGTTAATTCCCCTGGCTATCACCAACGCCTTGGAGGATAAACCAATCCCCGTCTATGGTAATGGCCTCAACATCAGGGACTGGATCTTTGTAACTGACCATTGCCGGGCCCTTGATGCCGTCATTCAGAAAGGCAAGCCCGGAGAGATATACAATATCGGCAGCGGCAATGAGAAGACCAACTTGGAGCTTATCCGCAGGCTGTTGGAGCTGTTGGACAAACCACAGAGCCTGATACAATTCGTTACCGACCGTCCTGCCCACGACCGCCGCTACGCTCTGGATTGCGCCAGGATAACCACAGAACTGGGCTGGAAGCCAGCTTATTCCTTTGAAAAAGCCTTGAGCGCTACTGTTGACTGGTATCTAAAGAACGAGTCCTGGTGGCGGTCAATCAAGAGCGGCGAGTATTCCAGATACTACAAGAAAATGTACCTCAAAAGGTGAAAGTAGCAGTCACAGGCGCTAATGGGCAACTGGGCACTGATGTATGCCGGGCCCTGCATAACTTCGATGTCATTCCCTTTACGCATGCCGATATCGAAATTGCCGATATGGCTTCTGTCAGGGAAGTCATGCTCAAACACAAGCCGGCTATTATTATCAATACCGCCGCTTATGTCCGAGTTGATGACTGCGAAGATGAAAAAGAGCAAGCCTTCCAGGTGAACGCTCTGGGAGCCCGTAATGTCGCTGTGGTTGCTCAAGAACTCGGAGCCAGGCTGGTGCATCTCAGCACCGACTATGTCTTCGGTGGTGAAGTTGAGCCGCGAACTGCTCCCTACACCGAATTCGATACACCTGTCCCCCTCAGCATTTATGGTAAGTCCAAGCTTGCTGGGGAAAACCTTGTTCGTCATTTTTGTCTCAGACACTTCATCGTCAGGGCTTCGGGACTTTTCGGCGTTGCCGGCTCCAGCGGCAAAGGTGGTAACTTCATCGAGACCATGCTCAGGCTGGCCAGAGAGCGCGATGAGCTCAGAGTGGTCAATGACCAGGTCTTTTCCCCCACCTACACCAGGGACCTAGCCCGAAAAATAGCCCAGCTAATGACCACCGAATATTACGGCATATTCCATATCACCAGCAAAGGCGCCTGCTCCTGGTACGAGTTCACCACGGAGATACTTAAGCTGGCTGGCTTAAAGACCCCGGTTGTCCCCATAACTTCAGGCCAGTACCCCCAGAAAGCCAGGAGACCCCATTACTCGGTGCTGGACAATTATCATCTGCGGCTCCTGGGCATGGACGACATGAGACCCTGGCAGGAAGCGTTAGAAGATTACCTGGTAGCCAGAGGTCACATTGCCTGAAATAAACCAGCCCCTTTCCCCCATGTTATTGCGGGCCCTTCTCTTTTGTCATTCTGAGTGAAGCGAAGAATCTCATCTCCGCTCAGGGTAAACTCCGCGTGGCAATCTCATTACCTTCCAAACAGCCACATCGGGCGCACCTGAAGGTATGCCCCTACATATGTTGACAAATACCATATCGGTTGGCTAACATATTCAGCAATTAACAACACGGAAAGGAGAGCAGCATGAATCGGGTAAAACATCCAGGAATTACACTCGCCGCCGTTATTTCGCTCTTCTTGATTTTCTCGCAAACGGTTTATGCCTCTATTGATGTTGGTACATTCGACCAGGCAGGTCGTGCCTATTATATCGGCCCCGGCACAATTACCATTATAACGCAGGTGGTTATGGCGTTACTTATCGGAGGGGTGGCTATGATGGGTATATACAGGACAAGGGTAAAAACTTTCTTAAGTAATTTATTCACCGGGCGAAGACATGATAAGGAGAGTAAGGAGACTGAGGAGACTGAGGAGACTGAGGAGAGCAAGTAGCCCGCAGCTTCCAGGTTCCTTCCGTGCTCCGATGGCTTTCTTTTCTGGCGAAATGGTAATTTATATCGCCAGATAAATACAGCTTACAAATGTTAGTTTCAACTGAAAAGAGCTCCGTGCTTATGCGTTACGGTGTTAGCAGCTTAAAGGTGTGCTGCCCGGTCATGTTGCAAGCAGGTGCTTGAGCAAGCCCGTGGGGATAAATTTCGCCTATGTTGAAAGAAATAGCACACTATCGCCGTTTCAAGAAACTATCCGTTCAAGATAGGTCTATCGTATTCTACGCCGAGCATAGCGGGTATTACCCTTATTTCGAAGGCATTATCAAAAAATTAACCGATGAATATGACAGGACGCTGTGCTATATTACGTCCGACAGGCATGACCCAATCCTGACAAACTCAGACCCAAGAATAAAGACTTTCTACCTGAACAGGTTATTACCGTTCTTCATGGCATTTGTTGATTGCAAAGTCTTTGTCATGACATTAACCGACCTTGGCAACTTCCACCTCAAGCGTTCAATCAATCCGGTGCATTACCTTTATGTCTTCCATGCTCTTGTCAGCACGCACATGGTGTACCGATATGGCTCTTTTGACCATTATGACTGCATTCTTTGCGCCGGACCGCACCACATTGAAGAGATTCGTCAGCATGAGAAGCTTAATAACCTTCCCCCAAAAGCGCTCGTAGAAGCCGGCTACTACCGGCTCGAGCGCATCTATCAGGACTATCAAGAGTATGTTCGCCAAAAGCCGTCTCATCTTGGCAGGGAGACTATTCTTATTGCGCCCTCGTGGGGAGTGGCCAATGTTCTCGAATCTTGCGGTGAGGAACTCGTTGGACTTCTCTTGCGAGAAGGTTATCAAGTAATAGTTCGACCTCATCCGGAAACTGTAAGACGTTCCCCTCGCCTGATAGCGCGATTAGAGCACAGATTTGGTAAGAAGCCCAATTTTACACTGGAGAAATCAATTGCCACACACGATTCGCTGTTGAGGGCAGATGTTCTAATATGTGATTGCTCGGGTGTTGCCCTTGAATACGCATTGGGTACCGAGCGCCCCGTGTTATTCCTTGATGTTCCTGTTAAAATAAAAAACGAAAAATACCGTGATTTGAATATTGAACCGCTGGAGCTTGCTACACGGACAAAAATCGGTGTTATTGTGAAGCCTGAAGAATTAGCCACAGTACCCATTGTCATCAGCCAGCTCATATCCACCGCTCCGCAATACAAGAATGCCATAATTAAATTGCGGGAGCAGTATCTATTTCACTTCGGTAAGTCGGCTGAAATCGGAGCCAACTATGTCCATCGTCTCATTTCGCAAGAGACCAACACCATGGAAAGGGGAGAGGTAAGCAGACGTGACCAAGGCTAAGAAATTCCGCGAGCTCTTAAATTCCCCAAAGATTGAATTTATATGCAAAGTGCATAATGCCCTGAGTGCCAAGATAGTTGAAGAGGCCGGTTTTAGGTGACCGTTAACAAGAAAGCACCCCACGCCGGCTAAAGCTCTGGGCCATCCTCAAACTTTCGTTTCCTCGTGGCTTTCACGAACAGCACTGTTACCAAGCCAGCCATGACCAATGATATTGCACCCCAGAAGTAGAATACAGAACTCCAATGGCCAGTTTTGTCTAATATAAAGGGGACAACTATACCTATTAGTACAGTGCCAATATACGCCCAACCATCAATGAAGCCGGTAGCAGAAGCTACAATGCGTTGACTAGCAAACCTGCTGGGTACTGTCGTCACCAGGAATAC
>DATKVL010000433.1:0-31898 GCA_035530115.1 Dehalococcoidia bacterium
GAAGGTCTTGTGAAAGCCGGTGCCGGCCCACATAAGCTGTTGTTTCTCCAGAGGCGGAACGATTTCAGGATACTTTCTCCTGAAGTAAGCCTGTTTGAGGTTAAGTAAGTCAGTTACGGAGATGCGATATGGAGGTCGGCGCGTCTTTAAGCTTTGCATTAAAGCATCTTTGACCGAGCGGTTCGCCTCGATGTGGGAAACATAAGATGCGATGTCAAAGTCACTCATTGCGCTACCTTATTATAGTATTTTGTCGCAGAAATAACTTCATTCTAGCATTGCGAGCCAGATTCCCTCTCCTTCAAACCCCCTGTCATTGCGAGGCCCGATTTATCGAGCCGAAGCAATCTCCTCTCCCTTGACGGGAGAGGATTAAGGTGAGGGTGACAAGCGAAACAATCTCGCACCTCTTGCTACAATTCTCACTGCCAGGCCCTCAGGCGCCTGAAGGCTTCGAGCTTCTCTCTATCTCCAATTTTAGCTTTTTCCACCGCATGTGCCAGAAATTGGATGCTGCTATCGTAGGTCTTCCTGTCCACAGGATAAGGATGGCCATCTTTGCCGCCGTGGGCAAAGCTGTAGCTCGCCGGGTCTCGCAGGCTGACCGGTGTCTCATAAACTAGCTCTGAAATAAGACTCAGGGCGCGGAGCGTTTTGGCTCCTACGCCCTCAAGGGCTAGTAGTGATTCGAAGTCCTGCGGCTTATGTTCATAAGCTGTGAGGAAAATCTTGCTCAGTCTGTCGGGGTGAATGTCTTCCAGGCTGATATAAGGTCGCCGGGGCAAGTTTAAGGTCTTTAGCCTGTTTAGCTGGCCTACAATTTTATGTGGTTTCTCTTCGGCGGCGACATGGGCAATGACATCCCTCACCTTTGCACTCTCCAGAGCCACCAGATTCAATGCCTCGCCCCTGCCCTGGGAACAGATAGCCGCCTCGGGCTCGCAAACAAAATCGCTGACTTTCTCCCCCAGCCAGTGATAGCGGCGTGCATAGCGATTGACTGCATTCATACCTTGCTGGATAACTGCCCAGGAGCCGTCTTTGGTAAAGAAGAAGCTGTGGTGATAGAGCTGATAGCCGTCCTGAAGTGCGGAATTATCCACCTTGGCTGACATCCGGCTGGCGTAGACCAGGGAAGATGGATTTACCTTTAGCAGATGCCCGGCATTTTCTATCTCCAGAGGGGTCTTTCGTGAGGTCCTGCCCTTGCCCCCGGCCACAAATAAGCCGAGCTCCCTTTCCAGCCCTCGCATTCCTTCTTTTAATGCACCGCAGACGGTAGTGGTAACGCCGCTGGAATGCCAGTCATAGCCTAGGACGCAGCCGAAAGCCTGGAACCAGAAAGGGTCGGAAAGGCGGCGCAGCATCTCCTCAGTGCCGAACTCCGTTACCGTAACAATGGTAATCTCCCGGGCAAGCTGGCACATCCGCCCGAAAAGCCACGGTGGCACCTTGCCGTAATGCAAAGGCAGATTAGCAATCCCCGTCCTCTGTCCCGAGCTAGACATCTCTCGTTCCAGAGATATTATACAACAGCGTTTACCTCAATGGCATCGCATTTTTGACATGGAAGGTTGCGCCCATTACTCGTCGCATAGACTACTGGACATAAAACGAATTTCGTATATACTTAAGTTAGGTGCAATGCCTTTGGAAGTAAGTAATGAAAGAGGTTATATCATAGAAATACTTATAGGAGGGGAGGTTTAAGAGATGTCTAAATTTATTTCAAATGCCACAAAGCTATCTCAAGTGTTTATCGAGTATTGCAAAGAGAAAAAGTACCAGGTCAAACCTTCCAAAGATGACAGCAATGATTGGCGTTTAGAAATATCTAACATCCGGGAAAGGACTATAGTAACTGTATATCATACCGGCAGCATCGTAGTGGGAGGCCCACATAACAGCTTGAAAGAGGAATTTAAAAATCTGAACCAAGAAATTGAGACTAACCCGCAGTCTTTTTTCGAACGTACGATATCGGAAATAAAAGCACGTGCAACAAGATATGACATTCTGCTGCCTGAGTTCAGGGTAAAAATAAAGGAATCTTTAAAGACAGTTGAAGCTAGTGAGGAGATTACTGAAAGCCCAAGCTCTACTATCGAATATAGAGCTAAAATCGCCAGAAATGATTCCTCTTTAACTTTGACACAGTTTAATAATGGTACATTGTTGCTTCAAGGTAAAACGGATAAGCTTTTTGATGACAGCTGTGACCTGATTGAAAGAATTGCTAACCCATCAGAAAAAGAAGTAATAGCCAGATTCATATCTAGCGATGAAAAGAATTTGGAAGTCTTTGCTGCTAAATATACCCCTGAGCTTATAGTCTTGGCTGAAGGCAATGTAAAGAAAAAAATAGGGGATGTCTATGCCTATCTTGAATCTTACGACCAGAAATGGTTTGTAGCTTCAGAATGCCTTTGCTTAACTAAAATTCCTCTACCTGAATTTTCGCCTTTAGTGATGCCTGCATCAAAGGCATTTGAAGGATTTGTAAAAAAACTTCTTGTTGGCATAGGACTTTTCGAGGCAGATTATTTCAAAACCCAAAATGCCAATTTTTCTGCTCTGAATGATAACAACAACCCAAAAAGAAAGACTATTTGCGCTAGAGAAAAGCATGCGAACACAATGCTAAAAAGGATTGGTGTGTGCCTCGATACGTACAGGAATTTTATGATGCATAGTGACGAGAGCAAAATTACCAAAGTTGATTCTCAGGAAGAGGCAGAGGAAAAGGTTAACAGCGTATTTAAAGAGACAAAAGAAATATTTGACTATTTTAATGACCTTTTCAATTTGCTCCCGAAGTAAGGAATGAATGACATGAAGCAGGGCGACAGACTTCTAGAAATATATGAACATGTAAAATCGATCCTGAAAGCTGAAAACATCAATGTGTCTGATTATCAACTAATTGACTATGGTTTGCAGTTTACCCTATCCTTTCTTGACTGGTCAGGAATAATTAGGGTCTATCAGAACAAAAAAGGTACTTTGAAGATTGATTATTCGCAACTTAAAGGTGGAGTAAATGCTATAAAAATTCAAAATTTAATAGAAGGTAAAAAAATATCATCTGATTTAAAAAAATCAAGTAAGAGGAATGTTGAATTAGGATTTCCCATAATTGGTACAGATGAATCTGGCAAAGGCGATTATTTCGGTCCCTTGGTTAGTGCTGGGGTCTATGTAGACGAGCAAACTGCAAAAGATTTGATGGCGTATGGTGTCAAGGATAGCAAGGAACTTAGTGATAGTAAGAACTCAGAACTTGCTCAGAAAGTAGCTAAAATATGTAAGGGGCGTTTTGCGATTATTGAAATATCTCCAGAAAAATATAATGACTTATACGAGCAATTTAAAAGGGAAAAGAAGAATTTAAACACATTGCTTGCTTGGGGACATGCAAAAGCGATAGAAGAAATTCTTTCTAAAGTGGATTGTAAAGTTGCAATCGCTGACCAATTTGCAGACGAAAGCTTTATCCTTGGCAAACTTCAGGAAAAGGGCAAAAAGATAGAACTGATACAGATGCATAAGGCTGAGCAGAACATAGCTGTAGCAGCAGCATCGATTCTAGCGCGAGCAAGATTCTTGGAAAAACTGTCCAAATTATCAAATGAATATAAAATTGACTTACCTAAAGGTGCCTCGCAGGCAGTTATAGAAAATGCAAAAAAGATTGTCGATATGTATGGGGAAGAAACGCTTCGAAAAGTTGCAAAATTGCATTTCAAGACAACTACTGCGGTTGTTAATAAATAGTTGAGATATAGAATATGACTGATCTAATGGAACAGAAGCAGAAAGCTAATGATCTCAGAAAAGCAAAGAATTTCGGAGAAGCTCTTCCACTCTACAGAGATTTATGGGAAGAAACAGAGGACAAGTTTGATGGTGCTGGACTTCTTCACTGTCTTAGGAAACTTGAGTTATTTAATGAAGCTCTTATATTTGCTAACGAATTGATTGGCAAATATCCTGATTTTGATTGGTGTCGAAATGAAGTTATATGGACTTACATCCAGGGGATGCTTAATAAATTCGGTGAAGAAGAATCTCTTGAAAAGGTAGTAGAGATGGCCAAAAGAATAATGAGTTTGAATCCTGACGGTTTAGCTGCAAAGATGATAGTTTTTAAAGTGTTGAAATCAGCCAAGTCTTCTAATCATTGGGAGACTGTTAATGAGTGGGTGGTTAAAATTGATCCGGATTCTCTTAGTGCGAAACCCATGATGGATAATTCAGGTAGGGAGGGATGGAGTGACCAAGCCCTCTGGTATAATTACCGCATAAATGGACTTATTGAAAAAGGGGATACAAAGGAAGCAATAAATGCAGTCGATGAAATTTTAGAACGATTCCCAAAACAACGAAAATTTTTCCTGCGACTTAAGGCCTTAGCAAACCATCTCCTTGGCAACCTTCCTGAATCAGAAAAGATTTATCAAAATCTATGTATTGGTTATAAGCCTGACTGGTGGATGCTTCATGAGTATGCAAAAGTAGTTAGGGATATAGGCCGCAGAGAAGATGCTTTAGAACTAATGTATCAAGCTGCTAGTGGTCATTCAAAACTTGAATCTATGGTATCACTATTTGCAGATATTGGAATGCTCTGCAAGGAACTGGCAAAGTACGAAGAAGCCAGAGCACATCTTGTCCTATGCAAATATGTTAGAAGTGAAAAGGGATGGACTGTACCTGAGCCTATAATAAATACTGTTGATGATTTAAATAAAATCATTGGTAATAACAAGGAACCATCCTCTCTAAAAGAAGCAATAAGTATTTGTAGAAGTGAGTGGAGTCAACTATTGTGTAAAGAAAGCGACTTAAAGAACTTGTCATACAAGAACCGCAAAGTAAAAAAAGGACTTGTTGGTAAAGTAGGTTTAGGTCAGAGCGACCGCCCATTTTGTTTTATTATTGCAAAAGGCGAGCAATCATTTTTCTGTTATAAGTCAGATTTGCCACCTGATATAACAGACGGAAATGAAGTTACTTTTGATGCAATTCCATCTTTTGATAAAAAAAAGAATAAAGAATCATGGAAGGCTTCGAATATACGGCACAGCGCGTAACATGGCATAATAAGAAGTTCGGATGGTACCCACCAGAATTTTTGCTTCGCAAGAACTTCCTTTAACTGTTGCGACACGTGAGATAAATGAAAGCAGTAGAAGTTAGAGAACTGGTCAAGGACTATGGGAACTTCAGAGCAATAAACGGAATCTCTTTTGAAGTAAAGGAAGGGGAGATATTTGGCCTGATAGGTCCTAATGGTGCGGGAAAGACAACTGCATTGAGAGTTGTTGCCACACTGCTTCAAATAACCTCTGGCTCGGTAACAGTCTTTGACTATGAACTTCCTAAAGAGGCGGGAGAGGTGAGAAAGATAATAAGCTATTTGCCCGAAGAGGCCGGCGCCTATAAAAATCTCACGGGTAAAGATTATCTGAATTTTATCGCCAAATTCTTTGGCGATGGAGAGAAATTCCAGGATATGGTACAGAGAGGACTGGAAATAGCCAATTTAGGAGAGAGAATAAACGATAAAGTTGATACATACAGCAAGGGAATGACACGGCGTTTGCTCGTGGGCAGAGCTTTAATGGTAAACCCGAAATTGGCAATATTAGACGAGCCTACCTCCGGGCTAGATGTGGTAAATGCCCAAGAGGTGAGGAGGATAATAAATAGCTCAGTCGAGGCAGGAGTGGCGGTCTTATTGTCTTCACATAATATGCTTGAGGTAGAGCTCTTATGTCACCGCATCGCTTTGATAAACGACGGGAAAATAGTTGCCAGCGGGACTGCCGCGGAACTCAAAAAAGAATATGACGCCGGAAATATAGAAGAGGCTTTTGTTAAAGCAATCAGATGATTGGCAACATAATAAAGAAAGAATTCAAGGAATTGTTTACCATCGGGACCCTGATCCCGATAGTGGTTATTGCCATAGTGTTTGCATTTGTGGGGCAATCGATTGGCAACGTCCAGGAAAGCATAGAGGAGAAGCCGGTCATAGGAATCGTGGATATGGACGATGGCGATTTTTCCGATATAGCCATGGCTGTACTTATCGAGAGGGCAGAGGTTATCTATGATGGCAATGATGCTGAAGAAGGATTGAAAGAAGTAAGGGGGGAAAGTGGAGTTGCGCTTCTGGTAATACCTGAAAACTTCAGCCAAAACATTCATGCCAATCATCCCGGGGAAATAGAAATTTACTGGATAATGAAAGGGGCGGGGATGCTGGATTCCATATCCTCGGGCGTGGTTGAAGGGCTTATCCAGGCAGTGAACCAGGGGATATCGACGAAACTGATACAACAAGATAGCTACTTTGATCCAGCTCTCGTCTTGGCCCCGACGACAAGAGTTGAAACCACATTTTTCAAGGGAAAAGAGATAGAAGGGCTATCGTCAAGTCAACTGGGCAATATGCTAAGTTCACAATCAATAGTTATTCCAATTGTAATAATGATGCTCATAATCATGGCCGGGGCTTCCGTAATATCTTCGATGGGCATGGAGAAGGAAAACAAGACCCTGGAGACATTGTTAACCATGCCCGTAAGGAGGAGTCATATAGTAGTTGGCAAAATAGTCGGCAGCGCTCTGGTAGGGATGATAATGGCAGCCATCTATATGATTGGATTTTCACGCTACATGAGTTCATTTCAGATTTCGGACATAAATCTGGCGGATTTTGGATTGGCCCTGAGCATGCAAGATTATTTACTGATAGGGGTTTCGTTATTCACAGCTCTTTTAGCCGGGCTTGCACTATGTATAGTTCTGGGAACATTTGCCAAGAATTACAGAAGCGCTCAGACACTTATCTTCCCGATAACCGCACTGGCTATGATCTCCGTGTTCATAACCATGTTTAAAGATTTCGATACCATTCCCGCCGTCTTAAGAGTTTTTGTGTTTGCCATACCTTTTTCCCACCCTATGATGGCTATGCGGGCTCTTGTGATGGATAATTATCCGCTGGTAATCGGCGGCATTGCTTATACAGCAGTTTTCACGGTAATAATGGTAGCGGTAGCGGTCCGCATTTTCAATTCGGACAGGTTGCTGACCGGAAGAGTTCAAAAGAGGGTAGGTCTGGGGAAACTGGTGTGGGGATTCCGGCGGTAATAAATCGGCCGGCACAAAAACAGCTTTCCTGTGCACTAAGTTGCGTTGAAGTCTGAGGGTGTTTGGGTAAATTCCTGATAATGAGATAAAAGTGGGTCCACATGATAAATATAGACGGTGGAGCGAGGTCGGGGAGCGGGACCATAGTCCGCTATTCTGTGGCGCTGGCTAGCCTGCTGGGCGAGGAAATAAGGATACAGAACATCAGGGCGAGAAGGGATAAGCCGGGGCTGAGGGCACAGCATCTTAAAGTGGTGCAGGCTTGCCAGGAGATGTGCCACGGGTTGGCGGAAAATGCTGCGGTGGGCTCGAAGGAGATTACATACACACCCGGAGGAAGGTTCAATGGCGGAGAGTATAGCTGGGACATAGGGACGGCGGGCTCAACCACTATGATGGCCCAGACGCTTTTGCCTCTGGCTTGCTTTGCCCGAAAGCCCTCCAAATTCAGGCTGGAAGGCGGGCTATTTCAGGATTTTGCCCCTTCGGCTTATCATATGAAGTTCGTTTTGCTGCCATTTCTAAGGCAAATGGGTGTCCAAGTAGAACTTGACATAATCCGTCCTGGCTATGTACCAAGAGGCGGTGGAGTCGTAGAAGTTAGAGTTGAGCCGGCGGGAAAATTAAAGCCGTTGAATCTTACCGAGCAGGGGGAGATTTTCAGTATCAAAGGCATAGCGCTTTCCTCGCATTTGCGGGAAAAGAGGGTAAGCCAGAGGATGGCAGCGGAATGCCAGAAGGTATTAAGCTCTTATGGGTATAAAGTAGAAATTGAAAAAATCGAAGAGGCAAGCTCTCTTCAAGAAGGGGCAGCTCTGGCGATATATGCTGAGATGAGCCTCGGTAACCGGATGGGTTCCGACAGGGTGGGGAGGCCGGGCAGAAGCTCAGAATCCATAGGCAGATATGTGGCTGAGAGGTTTATAGAAGATGTTAAAACTGGTGCGGCAGTTGATAGATACATTGCAGACCAACTTATAATCTATGCCGGCTTAGCCGATGGGGTCACCAGGTATTCAGCCCCTGGCATTAGTGAACATGTGGAGACGAACCTGTGGCTTATCGAGGAATTTCTGGGCGCCAGAACAAAGGTTAGTGGAAATCTCTTGGAGATAGAGGGGATTGGCTTCGCCTGAAGGGTGCTTAGGATGAGTCTGGCAGGTAAGCTGGATTTTGCCGGAATAACAGTCATTCTGGGGTAAAAATGGAGGACTTGGACAAGCGAGCAGCGAAGGATTTGGCAGAAAGCGAATATGCCATCGCCTTAACCGGGGCGGGCATGTCAACCGAATCAGGCATACCTGATTTCAGGGGACCAAGGGGCATCTGGACCACGAATAAGGAAGCTGAGGCTAAGGCTTATGAAAGATATGACCTTTTCCTGAACGACCCCAGGGCTTACTGGGAGGAAATGCTGGGGTTTCAGGGGAGGCACGGGACGTTTTATGAAGAAATTAGCAAGGCCGAGCCAAATCCGGGTCACTCTGCTCTGGCTGAGCTCGAAGCTCTGGGGATAATAAAGTGCGTGATCACGCAAAACATTGATGGTTTACATAAAAAGGCGGGAAGCAAGAGGGTTTTAGAATATCACGGCAGTGTCCATGCGCTGAGATGTATTTCTTGTGGCTCAAGATTTGCCAGGGAAGAAGTCTCCCTGGATGAGCTTCCGCCTCGCTGCAAGTGTAGTGCTGCCCTGAAATATGATGTGGTTCATTTCAAGGAGCCAATACCCTTAGATGTCATGGAGGAAGCGGAGAAAGAAGCGTTGAGATGTGACCTGATGCTTATCTGCGGGACCTCAGCAGTGGTTTATCCTTTTGCCAATCTGCCCAGGATGGCGAGATTTCCTTCGGGTAGATTAATCCCGGGCCTGGATGTAATCGGGCGTAAGGCTAATGTGAAGATAATAGAGGTGAATGCTGATCCTACACCACTCACCCGCGAAGGCATCTCAGACTATTTGATTCAGGGGAAGACAGGTGAGGTATTGCCCAGGATATGTGAGTTTTTACATCACTTTCTTTAGCCTGGGGTTGGGGGTGATGCCGGGCATTCTGCCTCTTTTGGCGATAGGTTTGCCTTCTACTTCATGAAGGTCGGCGGTGAAGTTAAGGGGCCTGGCATCGCTGATGTAGCTGCCCACAGCGAAAATATCAACCGGTGCTCCTTCTTCCATAAAATATCTGATTCGTTCTGGGTTGAGTCCTCCGCTGACAACTATTTTCACGTCTATAAATCCCTCGAGGTCCAGCCAGGCTCTAACTTCCTTGACTAAGTCGGCAGTGACTCGACCTCTTTCTGAAGGTGTATCTAGTCTTACACCCTGTAATTTTCCTCGCATTGCTTTAGCCACAGCTACACTTTCTCTGACTTCGTCTTCAAAAGTATCCACCAGAGCAATGCGTGGCACTTCTGGAGGCATATGCTTGTCAAAAGCGAGAGCAGCCTTAGCAGTGCTGTCCATAATAATGATAAGGGCGTGGGGAATAGTCCCTGTGGGTTGGATGCCGGCAAGTTTTGCTCCAGCGATACTGGCGCAGCCAACGCAGCCTCCCACTATAGCGGAGTATTCCATGATGCCGACCACTGAGGGGTGGACATGGCGGGCCCCGAAGCTGATGACAGGAATGTCTTGGGCAGCATCAACGCATTCTCGGGCAGCGGTGGCCCAGCCGCTGCAGTGGGAGAGTATGCCCAAATAAGCTGTTTCATAAGTTCCGTAGCTTTGGTAAGGGGCTTTTATGCGCAAGACCACTTCTTTTCTGTCGAAGGGATCACCCTGGGATAATGCCCATACTTCACGATTATCTTCGGGAAGAACTTTGGAGAGCAAAGATTTAACTTCTTCTATGCCGCACAAGATACCAGCTCGACGAGGAAATACCTCCATAGTTGCTACGGGATTAATTCCCTCTTTCTTAAGTATTTCCACGGTGCGGGGAAAATAGATATCGGCGGTCTCTCCACTCAACCATGAATCAGGAATTTCGAAGTGAGGCGGGGATACGCTGATGGTGGGTCTGATAAGCCTGGCTCCAAGCACCCTCTCCATATAGTCCAGGGCGAAGGAGTGAGCTTTTTTGTCGAAGGAAGCAACACAATCAACGGGAACTTCAACTTCATAGTCTCTGTTTCTGGTATCAATTACTGCGTTCAGAACACAAATATGGGTGGTTACGCCACAGACGACGATGGTTTGGGGCTTGATTGCCTCCAGTCTCTTGTCTAAAGAAGTGTTGTAGAAGCTGCTAAAAGTTCTTTTAGGTATTGTTTCACCGGGATATTGCGAAAGCTCGGGTATGAGTTCGGCTTCCGCAGTACCTTCAATGCAATGAGGTGGAAACATCCTGAATTCTGGGTCGTCGGGTATATGGTGGTCACATAAATAGAAAATTTTCGAGTCCTGCTCTAACTCTCGCTCCAGTAATTTCCGGATATTGGGAATGATCCTGCGGGCCTCGATGCCGCAATAAAGTGGATAGCCTTCCTCGAGAAAGCCACGTAACATATCTGTTACAATCACTACTCTAGCCACGACATCACCAAAACATTTCTAACTTTCTTCATCTCTATAAACTCTAAGCACTAATTTCTAAATAACAAATTCCAACTCCCATTTTCTGAATATTTAGAGCTAAAGGATTTTGTGTTTGCCAAAGTCAGTGTCTAAAGTGGCGAATACCTGTAAACACCATGGCAATATTATACTTGTCTGCCAGCTCAATTACCTCTTTATCTCTTACCGAGCCGCCAGGCTGGATAATGGCGGTAACTCCACCCTTGATTGCCAATTCCGGGCCATCGGCGAAAGGGAAAAAGGCATCTGAGGCAAGGACGCTGTCTTTAGCTCGCTCGCCAGCTCTTTTCAAAGCCAGCTCAACGCTTACTACCCGGCTTGGCTGTCCGGCTCCCATGCCTAATAATGTATTATCTTTGGCGATAACTATGGCGTTGGATTTAATACCTTTAACCGCCTTCCAGGCAAAGAGCAGGTCTGATAACTCTGTCTGGCTTGGTTGGCGCTTGCTTACGATGCGGGGCTTGAGCTCGGTTTCGGTTAAAATGTCCGGCGTTTGGGCTAGAAAGCTGCCTCCGACATGGCGAAAATCAAGATGTAGTTCGGAGGACGAAGGACGATAAGAGGCAACTTTGGCAAGTCGCAGGCTTTCTTTGCGTCTTAGTAATTCCAGAGCCTCTTTCTGATATCCCGGGGCGACAATGGCATCGTAATGATGCTTATCGATTTCTCTGGCAGTAGCCAGATCAATAATTTGATTGCTGGTGACTATGCCGCCAAAGGCAGCTACAGGGTCGCCAGTTAAAGCTCGCCGATAAGCTTCGGCTAAATCATTATGAGAGGCAAGTCCGCAGGAATTAGTGTGCTTCATTATGGCAATGGTGGGAGCAGTAAAATCTCGTAACGCGTTTAAAGCAGCATCTAAATCAAGAAGGTTGTTGAAGGAAATTTCGGGTCCGCCAAGCTGTTCCAGGGATGCCAGGCTGTCTTGCCTTTGTTTGACGTTTTGCTCAATATAAAAGGCGGCTTGCTGATGAGGATTCTCGCCATAGCGAAGGCTACGAGCCTTTTTTAAGGCTATGGTCATCTCTTCGGGAAAGGTTTCCTCATTGAGGTATTGTGCGATGGCTGTGTCATAGAGCGCCACATGCTGGAAAGCTTTTTGGGCTAACCCTTTTCTATATTCTGAATCTATACTGCCCTGGCGCAGCTTCTGCAAGATTGTATCGTAATCCCCGGGGTCAACTACTACTAGGACAGAGGGGAAATTTTTGGCTGCGGAGCGAAGCATACTTGGTCCGCCAATATCGATGTTCTCTAGTGCCTTATCTAAGGAAACCCCGGGCTTGCTCACCGTTTCCACAAAGGGATAGAGGTTGACCACCACCATGTCAATGGGCTCAATGCGGTTCTGGGTTAGCTCAGATAGGTGCTGGGGCAGGTCGCGGCGGGCAAGGATGCCTCCGTGTACTGCGGGATGCAAAGTCTTCACCCGGCCATTGAGGATCTCAGGAAAGCCAGTAAGCTCCGAAACGCTATGTATTTTCACGCCAGCAGCCTCTAAAGACTTCTTGGTGCCGCCGGTGCTGAATATCTCAATGCCCAGCTCCTTTAGACCTTGGGCAAAATCAATTACCCCTGATTTATCTGAAACACTAATTATGGCGCGCATAAAACCTCCTTTAAATCAACCCCCAAAAGTCTTGCGACTTTTTGGGAACCCCGGCTAAATTTGTTTTTGGATTAGTGGGATCCCCGCAGAAATCACAAGATTTTCGTGGGGTGGTTTAATTTATTATTACTCTTTCTTCACTTTCTCGCTTGATTATCTTGCCGACGGTTTTAGTTTGAGGCAAGATACTGACAATCTTGGCTACCTGCTGGGGAGAACAGACAAGGGTCATGCCTATCCCCATGTTGAATACTTGATACATTTCTGCCTCTTTTATATTGCCGTTTTCTTGGATAAGTTTGAAGATGGGCAGTATATCCCAGGAATCATTATGAAGATGGGCAGCGAGGCCTTGGGACAAGATGCGAGGGATATTACCCACAAAGCCACCACCGGTAATATGAGCTATACCTTTAATCAAAGGCAAGGCTGGCTTAAGTTGCGGGTAGTAGCAACGGTGGATCTGGAGCAATTCTTCACCGAGGCTTTTGCCTAGCTCAGGATAAAATTCATTTAAGCGCGAAGGGTTAGCATCTATGCCAAAGACTCTTCGCACTAATGAATAGCCATTGGTATGTAAGCCAGATGAAGGCAGGCCAAGGATTACATCATCAGGGACAATGGCACTGCCGTCGATGATATTTTTCCTTTCCACCACTCCAACAATGAAACCTACTAAGTCATAATTCATCTCAGAATATATGCCCGGCATCTCGGCGGTTTCACCGCCAATTAATGAGCAGCCAACTTCCTGGCAGGCCTGCACTAAGCCTGAAATAATAGCTTCTACTTGCTTGGGCACAAGCTTACCCATAGCAATATAGTCGAGGAAGAAAAGGGGCTCGGCACCACAACAAAGAATATCGTTTACGCAGTGATTGACTATGTCCATGCCCACGGTATCGTTTTTACCCAAGAGCGATGCTATTTTAAGCTTGGTGCCCACCCCATCGACGCTGGAGACCAAAACTGGTTCATCATAGCCTTTGAGTTGAAACATACTGCCGAAAAAGCCTGAGCCAATGACTTCGGGTCGAAAAGTAGCTCGAGCTTGCTGACCAACGGTTCCTTTGACTTCGTTGGCAAGATGAATATCCACGCCAGCGACGGCATAAGCTTCTTTAGAGACGTGTTTCACTAAGTTTCTCCTGGTGAAGTGCTTCCAAAGCCAGTTTGTCCATTTCTATTTGGACCGGGATAGGGTATGCTCCGGTAAAGCAAGCAAGGCAGAAAATATCTCTGGGTAATCCCACAGCTCGAATTAAGCCATCGAGGCTAAGGTATCCCAGTGAATCAACACCAAGGTATTCTCTTATTTCAGAGACGGTCTTTCTTGCGGCGATGAGTTGCCATCTAGCTGCCATATCCACACCGAAGAAGCAGGGATAACGGATGGGGGGAGCGCAGATGCGGAGATGAATCTCTGCGGCACCTGCCTTTTTGAGGAGACTAACTACACGAGGAGTAGTGGTGCCACGAACGATGCTATCATCGACGACTATCAACTTCTTTCCAGCAATTATCTGGGAAAGGGGGTTGAATTTTAGTTGAACGCCAAGCTCCCGCATCCTCTGGTCAGGCTCAATAAAGGTGCGTCCTACATAGCGGTTTTTTAGTAAGCCTTCGCAGTATGGGATGGCCGAGAGATTAGAATAACCAATGCCGGAGGCAGTAGCTGAATCAGGAACGCCCATGACGAAATCAGCATCAATAGGATACTCTTCAGCCAATCCTCTACCCATAGCTTCCCTTACAGGATAGAGCAGTTTGCCCTCGATTATGCTGTCGGGGCGGGCAAAATAAATGTATTCAAAGATGCATAAGGCTTTTTTAGCATTCTTCTTCTTAAAACTTTTCATTCCCTGGCTATCAATGATTACAATTTCCCCGGGTTCGACTTCTCTGACGAATTGGGCACCTATATGGTCCAAGGCACAACTTTCTGAGGCGATGCTCCATCCGTTGTCAATGGTTCCCAGACAGAGGGGGCGTACACCGAGGGAGTCACGAACTCCGATCAGCTTGTCTTCAGTTAAGATCACCAGGGAATAAGCTCCTTGGAGGCGGTGCATGGCATATTCTATTTTCTTCTGCCAATTTTGGCCGGGGGAGGCCAAAATCAGGTTGGCGATGATTTCGGAATCACTGCTAGTGTGAAAATGATAGCCACGCTGCTGGAGTTCATCTCGGAGCAACTCGAAGTTGATGATATTGCCGTTATGTGCCAGAGCAATGGTCAACCCATCTGCTTTCGCTATAATGGGCTGGGCATTCACAGGTCTGCTTGAGCCTGAGGTGGAGTAGCGGTTGTGCCCAATGCCAATATATCCTTTGAGGAGGGCAAGGTCATTTTCAGTGAATGCCTGGGAAACCAAGCCCATATTGGTATGTAGTTTTATTCCATCGCCATCGGTGACAGCAATGCCGGCACTTTCTTGACCACGATGCTGTAAAGCAAAGAGGGCAAAAAAGACCGTCTGGGCCACATTTATGCCTGAGGCATAAACTCCAAAAACACCGCAACTTTCGCGCATAAAAAGTTGACTTTACAAAACAATTGTAAAGCATCTTGAACTTTTGGTCAATTTCTATACAAGAATTTTTTATCGTGATATGATATACGACGTTATTATTAAATTAGGGAGTTTATAATAGTGGACAAGGAAAAGAAAGAGGAAATCATCACCCAATTTAGACTTAAGGAAAATGATAGTGGGTCTGTCGAGGTCCAGGTGGCTTTGCTTACCGAGAGGATAAATCGGTTAACTGAGCATCTTAAGTTGTATCCCCAGGATCGACATTCCCGACATGCGCTCCACGGGGTGATAGGAAAGCAGAGGCGTTTTTTGGCTTACTTGAACAGGACGGACCCCAAGCGATATTATGCTCTTATTACTAGACTGGGTTTGAGGAAATAGTATGGCAGATGTTTTTGAGTGTTCAATAGCTGGTAGGGTGCTTGGCATTCAGGTGGGGAAATTTGCTCAGCAAGCCAATGGTGCTGTTGCTATGCGGTATGGCGACACACTTGTCTTGGTTACTGCCTGTGTAAGTTCCGAGCCCCGAGAAGGAATTGATTTTGTGCCTCTAACAGTGGATTATGAAGAAAGGCTCTATGCCGCGGGTAAAATACCGGGCAGCTTCATCAGGCGAGAAGGACGTCCTACGGAGGAAGCAGTTATAACTGATCGGCTCATCGATCGCTCCCTGCGCCCTCTTCTTTCCAAGGAATTTCATAATGATGTTCAGGTTGTGGCGACAGTGCTATCTGTTGACCAAGAAAATGACCCAGATATTTGCGCCCTTATTGGCGCTTCAGCAGCCTTGACATTATCGGATATCCCGTTCTTTGGTCCTATATCGGCAATGCATGTTGGCTATATAGATGATGCTTTAGTGGTGAATCCTACCCTGCCCCAAATGGACGATAGCTTGCTTGACCTGATTGTTGCTAGCAGTAAAGAAAACATTGTAATGGTGGAAGCAGGTGCCAAGGAAGTTTCCGAAGAAATATTGCTAGAGGCAATTAAGTTGGGACACGAAACAAATCAGGAACTCATTAAGCTTCAAGAAGAGCTACAGCGAACCTATAGCAAAGCCAAGGTAGAAGTTGAGCATAAGGAACTTGCTCCTGATCTTTCATCTCAAATCGCTTCCATACTTGGTGAGAAATTAAGCCAGGTTTTAGAGGAACCAGGGAAACTGCAAAGAGATAAGGCTTTAACGTCTATCAAGGAAGAAACAAGGAACAAGTTGGTTGATTCTTTTTCTGAAGATGAAATCAATTTTGCTTTTGGAACCCAGCTTAGAGCTGCGGTGAGGGAAAAAATATTGCAGACGAGGCGACACTTGGATGGTCGCCAAGCTAAAGAAATTCGTCCTATTAGCTGTGAAGTTGGTATCCTTCCTCGCACACATGGCTCAGGATTATTTGCCCGTGGGGAAACACAGGTTTTGACTATTACCACTTTGGGGTCTACAAGCAGGGAGCAGTTATTGGATGGCTTAGGTCTGGATGAAACTAAACGCTTTATGCATCACTATAATTTTCCACCCTTTTCTACTGGGGAAGTGAAACGAATAGGAACAACAGGGAGGCGAGAGATTGGGCATGGCGCTTTAGTGGAACGAGCTATTGCGCCAGTACTGCCGTCGGAGGATGATTTTCCTTACACTTTACGCCTGGTTTCCGAGGTACTTGGTTCTCAGGGAAGTACGTCTATGGCTAGTGCTTGTGCCTCGACCCTCTCTCTGATGGATGCCGGTGTACCCATCAAGGCGCCTGTAGCAGGAATAGCTATGGGTTTAGTTATGGGAGAGGATGGGCTCTCTGTTGTCCTGACTGACATTGTGGGTATGGAAGATGCCTATGGTGACATGGATTTCAAAGTTGCTGGCACAGCTCGTGGGCTCACGGCCTTGCAGCTTGATATCAAGCTGCAAGGGATAAATTATGGCATCCTGGCTGAAGCCTTAAGCCAGGCTCGTGAGGCAAGGTTGGAAATACTGGGGAAAATGAGTTTAGCTATTAGTGCTACTCGCTCTGAACTCAGTCCCTATGCTCCCAGGATGTATGAAATGACGATTGATACGAGTAAGATTGGGAGCGTCATTGGTCCTGGGGGTAGGGTTATAAGGTCTATTATAGATGAAACCAAGGCAACTATAGATATAAAGAACGATGGTACGGTTATCGTTGGCTCTACAAACGAAGAGGCAGCCCAGAAAGCAATCAAAATAATTCAGGACTTAACTCGGGAAGTGGAGCAAGGAGAGGTTTACACTGGGAAAGTAACCAGGCTGTTCAATTTTGGTGCCATGGTAGAAATCCTGCCGGGGAAGGAAGGCCTCGTCCATATCAGTGAGCTTGCTAACTACCATGTACCTCAAGTCGAAGATGTGGTTAAAGTGGGTGATGAGGTAATGGTGAAAGTCATTGGGATCGACAATTCTGGTAGAATAAATTTATCGCGCAAAGCAATATTGGAAGGGCTTTCCAACCTCCCTGGTGCTAAAGTTAGTAATTCCTCGGCTCCCAAGGACCGTCAGAGTAAATTTGTTCACCCACGTGGCAGGGGTGAACAACATGGCAACCGTAGTAAATAAATTGTTTTACTGGCGAGGGGAGAAAAAGGAACATGACTTCCTCTTTAGAACCCATAAGAGTAGTTATTAATGGCGCTTTAGGCCGGATGGGGCAAGAGATAACTAAAGCTGTGGTTTGCGAGCCCGGCTTAAGGGCAGTGGGGGCTGTGGAAAAGGAAGTAACTCAGCAATATCTTCCTTTAGCTGAGGCTCCCGAACTGGTACTCCTTTCTTCCGATTTAGACTCGCTTTTGAAGAGCTGCGATGCAGATGTGGTGGTAGATTTCACCAATGCCGAGGTTTCTATGGCAGCTGCCCGCATTGCTATTAAACGAAAAGTTAACATGGTTATAGGCACCACAGGCCTTTCTGAGGAGAATTTGGCAGAAATTGAAAAATTATGCCAGGCCTATAAGGTAGGGGCGGTAGTGGCACCCAACTTTTCTCTGGGGGCGGCACTTTTGATACATCTATCAAAATTTGCTGCTAAGTTTTTCGACCACGCCGAAATTATCGAAATGCATCATGATAAAAAGGCTGATGCTCCTTCAGGGACTGCTATAGCTACAGCCAGAGCGATGTCGCAAACGCATGGTAAACCATTCGTTTATCCTAAAGTTACACGTGAAGTACTCAGCAATACTAGAGGAGGAGAGATGGATGGCATAGCTATCCATAGCTTGAGGTTGCCGGGATTTATGGCTGGGCAGGAAGTTGTATTTAGCGGAGCGGGTGAAACTCTAAGCTTACGTCACAATACTATAAGTCGGGAGTGTTTCTTGCCTGGCGTTATCCTGGCAATTAAGGAAGTGACAAAACGCAAGGGGCTAACTTACGGGTTGGATGCCTTGCTAAAACTGTAGGAAAGGCCATGGAAGGATTCAATGTAGCTATTGTTGGCGCTACCGATATTGTAGGGCAAGAAATTATTAAGGTACTTGAGCAGCGTAAGTTCCCCGTAGCTTCCATCCAATTACTATCCCCGGAGTATTCTTCTGGGGTGAAAGTCCTCTTTAATCATCAAAGAATTGAGGTTAGAGAAGCGCAGACAGAGGCGTTTCGCGATGTTGATATTGCCTTTTTCTCTGCTGGTGCTGATATTAGTCGTAGATTAGCGCCTTTGGCTGCCAAAGCTGGAGCAGTGGTCATTGATAATAGTACTGCTTTCAGGATGAACCCTGCAGTGCCTCTGGTAGTCCCGGAGGTCAATCCTGGGGATATAGAATGGCATAAGGGGATAATCGCCAGTCCGAATTGCTCCACAATCCAAATGGTGGTAGCGCTTCATCCCTTGCACAGGATCAATCCCATAAAGCGAATTATAGTGAGCACTTATGAGTCAGTATCAAGTAGTGGCGGTGCTGCTCTGAGAGAAGTGACAAATCAAGCACGGTTAGTTTTGGAAGGGCGCCGTATTTGTCCTCACGTCTATTCTCACCAAATAGCCTTTAATGTACTGCCAGAAATCGGTGTCTTTTTGGATAATGGATATACTAAGGAAGAACAGAAATTGGTGGAAGAAACACGGAAGATACTGCATACTGAGGACATAGCTATTTCGGCTACTTGCGTCCGAGTTCCTGTTTACTTCGGGCATAGTGAATCAGTTAATGTGGAATTTAGTTCGCCCATCGCCTCTGAAGAAGCAAGGAGGATTTTGGCTCAAGCTCCTGGGGTCAGGGTACTTGATGATCCCACCGTTAGTTTTTATCCTCAACCCTGGGCTGCTAGTGGGTCAGATCATGTATTTGTAGGCCGAATTAGGAAAGATATTTCGAATCTCAACGGACTTGTTATGTGGATAGTGGCTGATAATCTGCGTAAAGGGGGAGCGCTAAATGCTGTACAAATTGCTGAGGAGGGGATAGAGAGGGGTTGGATAAGCCTTAGAGAGAGTTTAGCGAGTTTAAATGAATAAGCCAGGGGTTTCCAGAGGCTCTTTGAATTCTTTGGGTAAAAATAGGCTGGGTCGCTTATTAACAGCGATAGTTACGCCTTTTGATGCTCGAGGCGAGGTTGACTATAAACAAGCTAAAAAACTGGCATTATCTTTACTGGATTCGGGTAGTGAAGGGGTGGTGGTCTCGGGCACCACAGGCGAGTCTCCTACTCTGAGCCAGGAAGAGAAACTGCGGCTTTTCGCTGAAGTAAAATCAGCGATAGCCGACCGCGGAGCGGTAGTTGCTGGCACAGGCAACAATGACACCAGAGAAAGCCAGGAGTTGACTAAGGAGGCGGAGAAAATTGGGGTTGATGCTTGTCTCTTGGTAGTTCCCTATTACAATCGGCCGACCCAGCAAGGATTGTGGGAGCATTTTAAAGCCATTGCCCAGAGTACTACCTTGCCTTGCATCATCTATAATGTGCCATCGCGTACGGTTACCAACCTCGCTGCCGATACGATAATCAAGCTGAGCCAGATTGATAATATTGTGGGCGTGAAGGAAGCCAGTAGCAATTTCGGGCAGATAGCTGAGATTCTTCAGGGAACCGGGGAAGATTTCTTAGTTTATAGCGGCAATGATAGTGATACCTTCCCCATACTTGCTCTAGGTGGTTACGGTGTGATTAGCGTCGCCTCTCATCTAGTAGGAATCCAGATAAAGGACATGATGGAGAAGTTCCTTAACGGTAAACCTCAAGAAGCAGCCAGGATCCACCGATACTTATTGCCTCTGGTAAATGCCTTGTTCATCGTTTCCAATCCTGTACCTGTCAAGTGGGCTCTGAATTACGTAGGTTTTCCAGTGGGTAAACCTCGCTTGCCTCTAGTTGAGCCTGATGAAAAGTCAACCGATCTTATAAAGGCGGCACTAAAAAACTATAAGATAGATTTGCCTATTCCCAGGGGCTGATGGCTGATGGCTGATGGTTATCAGCTGAACCGGGCACTCTGTCTTGATTCAGAAAGCTTTCCTCGGCTTATTCATCAGCTATTATTAAGTGACCAGTGTATCAGAGTAGAGTGCTCGATTTAACCAATATTATTTGCCTCCTGTCTGGTCCTACGGCAATAAGACTGATGGGGCAGGAAAGAAGGTCTTCAAGGCGGGACATATAATTGCGAGCTCCCACCGGCAGCTTTTTAAAATTTCGAATTCCACTTATTGATTCTTGCCAACCATCCAATTCTTCATAGACAGGTTGGCATTTCTCCAATATGGCGACATCGCTGGGGAAAGAATTTAGGACCTCGCCTCTAAATTTGTAGGCGGTGCATATTTTAATTGAGGGGAAACCATCGTAGATATCGAGGTGAGTTAGAGCTATATCACTAAGGCCATTTATTTGAACGCTGAAGCGACCTGCCACAGCATCAAACCAGCCGCATCTTCGTGGTCTCCCTGTGGTAGCACCATACTCACGAGCCTTTTCTCGTATTAAGTCACCAATTTCGTCTTTGAGCTCTGTGGGCATAGGTCCGGCACCGACTCTAGTGTTATATGCTTTAAATATGCCCACCACACGGTCGATTCCTCTTGGGCCCAGGCCTACTCCAATACAGCTTGCCCCGGCCAGCGGTGAAGAAGAGGTCACATAGGGATAGGTGCCAAAGTCAGGGTCAAGTAAAGCTCCCTGGGCGCCTTCTAACAAAACAGGCTCTCCTTTTGTCGCCGCTTCGCGAATCATGGAGCTAGTTTCTCGGATGAAAGGAACAAGCCGCTCTCCATAATGGCAATATTGTTGATAGATCTCCTCCAGTGATAGAGGCGAAGCTTGGTACACTTTGGTCAGGATAATATTTTTGAGCTCCAGAGCTGACTTCAAGCGGCTCAGAAATACATCCCTATCTAACAAATCTCCAGCACGAATTCCTAAGCGAGCTACTTTATCAGCAAAGACAGGGCCGATTCCTCTGAGTGTGGTACCCAATGCTCCTTTACTGCGCCTTTCTTCTTCCAGTCTGTCGAGGAGAATGTGGTAGGGCATGATCAGGTGAGCACGGGCACTAATAAAAAGGCGACTTATACCTACGCCGTGGTTCTGCAAGTCATCCATTTCTTTAAGAAGTACTGCTGGGTTAATAGCTACACCATTGCCGATAATGCAAGTTACGTGGGGGTAAAAGATGCCCGAAGGGACAAGATGCAGCCGGAACTCGCCCAAGGGGTTGATCACAGTGTGGCCAGCATTATCCCCCCCGGAGAAACGAGCTACTACCTTCGCTTTCTCAGCTAGGAGATCAATTATCTTTCCTTTACCTTCATCACCCCACTGCCCTCCCACGATAACTATAACAGCCACTTAATCACCTTTAATGTTTCCTTGCTTCCATAGGTAAACTAACCTTTGAACTACAGTTATAAAGACAAAGACCACCAGAACACATAAAGCAATAAAAATCTGATTTATCAGCAAACCTATTGCTAATACTATAACCCGTTCTGCTCTAGTAAACAAGCCAACCTGACATTGCAAGCCGAGTCCTTCTGCCCTAGCTCTTATATAGCTAACCAGGAAGGAACCAATTAAAACAACAAAAATAAGCACGATTTCCAGGCTGGCTTCCTCTTGTGGTATATACCAAATCAAGAGACCACAGAGTATTGCTGCCTCAGAAATGCGGTCAGCTACTGAATCCAGAATAGCGCCAAACCTTGTAGTTTGCTTGGTGAAACGAGCTAAGGCTCCGTCAAGGAGGTCAAATAAGCCTGCAACTAGGACTAAAACCCCGCCAAGAAGAAAGTGCCCCGTAGCGATAACATAGGCCGCAACTATATTCAGAGCTAGGTTGATAAAGGTAAGAGCATTGGGCGTTATCCCGATTTTACTCAAAATCCTGACTACAGGATCGGTAATACGATAGGCTAAATTCCGTCGAATGTCTATTAAATTCATTCAGCTCTTCCGGCTAGCCTACTATCCCTTTCTTTTGAAGAAATTTGACTATTCCTTGCATTTGCTCTTCGTCATTCCATTCGCCGATTTCGCAAACTTTTACTATTCCCGGAGGTAAATATTTGGCCACCATTTCCCAATTCATGTCTCCCTTTCCTGGGGCATGGTGATCGGAAATGCCAAGAATGTCGTGCAAGTGGATGCCGACCATCCTGTCTCTGAACCGTGAAAGCCATTCTTCATGCAAGCTAAATCCAAGCTGCTGTTGCACTTCAGCATGCCCTACGTCATGCCAGTAGCCCACCAGGCTTTCTGCTATTTCGTTAAGTAGCTCTGCCATTTCGTCCATATTTGGTATCTCGTGAGGATGGAATCTGGTCTCAAGTCCCAACATTATACCCTTTTGCCGGCTATATTCACTAAGCTCTTGAAGACTTTTTCTCGCTGCATCAAGGTAAGGAAGAGCTTGGGAAGTGCGTTGGTAAACTAGCTCTTCTTTAGCCTGGCTATATTCTTTGGTTTGAGCGTAGCCTCCATCGTGAAGCTTATACAGCCTATCTTGTAAACTCAGGTCAATTGGCACTTCACCCATATGAAGGACAACAGCCCTGGCCCTCACGCTTGCCGCAAGGTCTATCGTTTGCTTGGTAAAGCTAACAGCCTCTATTCGCTCGCTCTCGTCCAGAGAACTTAAGGAAAGGCTACTTATGGGGATTCCTCTGGATGACAATATCGATGGACAGGGAGAATGAATGCTTGAAATAGGAATTGTGGTCTCGAGAAGCTCACTGAGCATTCTTGGGGAAATTGAGGCATTTACTTCTATGTGGGTAAAGCCTAATTCTTTAGCTTTGGCGGCAAATCTCGCCATGCGGCTAAATCTACCTTTAACCCACATGGTGGAGAGAGAAACTTCGAGCAACTTGCTACCTTTCTCAAACGTAGTAAGCTCCAATAAGTAAGGTCACAAATAGATTTATTTTTGAGCTACGTTGTTTGAAGTTAGCATTTTTGCAAGGCGGTTTATCCTTCAATTTCAGCTGACTCTAGCTCAGGCAGAGAGATAGGACATTCTTGCCCTTGTCCTGCGATAAATGCCTCGGTTTTTACATGAGCTTCCTCGTCAGAATATTGAATAGGTGGAGATTTCATGAAATAAGCTGAAGGCCCCACTATGGTTCCGCTTAAGCCACGGTCTAGGGCTTGTTTACAGCATCTTATGGCATCAATAACTACCCCGGCTGAATTAGGACTATCCCATACCTCCATCTTCAGTTCTAGATTCAGAGGGACATCGCCGAAGGTGCGACCTTCCATTTTCAGGTAGCAAAATTTGCGGTCGGCTAGCCAGGGCACATAGTCACTGGGACCGACGTGAATGTTATCAGGATCGAGAACATAGTCTAACTGTGAAGTAATGGCATTAGTCTTGGAAATCTTCTTAGATTCCAAGCGCTCTCGTTCTAGCATATTGTAGAAATCAGTATTGCCACCAAAGTTCAGTTGATAAGTTCGCTCTAACTTGACGCCACGGTCGCGGAAAAGCTTGGTTAATAGTCGATGGGTGATGGTGGCTCCAACCTGGGACTTAATATCATCGCCAATGAGGGGAAGTCTGTGCTCGGCAAATCGATTTTGCCAATAAGGCTCACGTGCAATAAAAACAGGTATACAATTGATGAAGCCGCAGCCGGCAGTTAGCACTTGCTCTACATACCATTTAGTTGCTTCCTCGCTCCCTACAGGCAGATAATTAATCACCACGTCAGTTGCGGTCTTCTTGAGTATGTCTACAATATTGGCAGTCGGGCCTGGCGCCTTAGTGATAATTTGAGACAGATACTTGCCCAGTCCATCGTGGGTCATACCCCGCTCAACTCGGATGCCTGTCTTAGGCACATCACAAAATTTAATTGTGTTGTTTGGTTTGATGAAAATAGCCTCAGCTAAATCCTTGCCTACTTTGTTTTTATCAATATCAAAGGCAGCCACGAAGTTGATATCAGATATATGATAGCCTCCCAGGTTGGCATGCATTAGACCGGGGACAAATTCATCTTCCTTAGCATCCTTGTAGTAGTGAACTCCTTGCACTAAGGAAGAGGCACAATTACCAACACCTATGATGGCTACATTTATCGTTCCCATTCTCATCTCCTTTTCATAAATGCGGAAAACTTGCTATGAAAATTAGGCCTTACCCATTCTAAATACCTTGGTTCCGCGCACAGGGCAGATCCCCTTTATATACCAATTTATACATATTTATAGATACTAATGTCAATACCTTCAAAGTGATCTAAGCGAAAACCGAATAGAGCTATTCAGTGATGGTTAGTTCCCCGATCAATTTGAGTAACCTTGCTCCTCGCTCGATGGAATCATCATAATGAAAGCTGAGTTGCGGTGTATGTTTTAATTTTAAGTGTGATGCAAGTTCCTTGCGCAAAAATCCTGAAGCGTTGTTAAGGCTCGCCAGCATATCCTCTTTATCTATTTTGCTGCCCAAGGTGCTAACAAATATCTTGGCATGCTTAAGATCAGGTGAAAGGGTGACTTCTGTTACTGAGATAAGCTTGCTCAGTCTGGGATCATTGACCTGACGCTCAAGCAGTTCACTGATTTCTCGCTGAATAAGTTTACTTGTTCGTTCACTTCGCCTGCTCATTTGAGTCTCCTATCTGGGGAGTATAATTAGCTTATTCTTTCCTGTCGGTAAAATTCAATGATATCGCCAATCTGAAAATCGACAATCTCTTCTATACCCAAGCCACATTCGAGGCCAGTGGAGACTTCGGCGACGTCCTCTTTAAAACGCTTTAGACTGGAGGCCCGAGAGTCACAAATAACTTTATTTTTGCGCAATATTTTAACTTGGGCATCCCTCCGTATCTTTCCTTCCATAACATAAACTCCGACTATTTTCCTCGACTTGCTGCTGGGGAAGATAGCCCTTACTTCAGCGCGCCCGCTGAGAACTTCAGCGTAAGTTGGCTCAAGCATCCCCTTCAGTGTTCTGTCCATGTCTTCTATTAGCTTGTAGATTACATCATATTGTTGGATGCTCACTCCTTCTATTTTAGCTAGCTGTGTTGCTCCGGGTGAGGTAGGAGTATTAAAACCGATGATAATGCCTTTTGAGGCTGAGGCCAAAAGGACATCACTTTCGGTGATGCTCCCGCTAGCAGTATGGATGACTCTAGCTTTTGCCTTCTCTGTGCCCAGCCTTTCTACTGAACCTTTTATGGGTTCAATGCTGCCCTCGACATCTGTCTTCAAAACTATGTTGAGTTCTTTTATTTGCCCGTCACTTATTTGGCTGGAAAGAGCACTTAAACTTAGGGTGGGACGTGGCCTAGGATATTTTTGTTTTTCTACAATGCTTCGTGCTTCATGCTCATCGGGAAGCACAATAAAGAGGTCTCCCGATTTCGCCACCTCATTTAAGCCGAGGATCTCCACTGGAGTGGACGGTTCAGCTTTGTGAACTTGCTTTCCTTTATCATCAAACATGGCTTTTATTTTCCCCCAAGCACCGCCAGCTACTACAACATTGACTAGTCTAAGGGTGCCCTTCTGGACGAGAAGGGTAGCTAAAGGACCTTTAGTTTTGTCCAACTTAGCTTCAATGATTACTCCTTCTGCTGCGCTATCGGGATCAGCTTTTAGTTCTAATATGTCAGCAACTAAGAATATGTTTTCCAATAAATCCGATATTCCTTGGCCTTGCTTGGCTGATATAGGTACACAAACAGTATCGCCACCCCACTCCTCAACAACCAGACCTAAATCGGCAAGCTGCTGTTTTACACGTTCGGGATTAGCATCAGATTTATCAATCTTATTGATGGCAACTACTATGGGCACCTTGGCAGCCCTGGCGTGGTTTATAGCTTCCACAGTCTGAGGCATAACACCGTCATCGACGGCAACCACCAAAATTACAATATCAGTTGCTTGTGCCCCTCGGGCTCTCATGGCAGTGAAGGCCTCATGTCCCGGTGTATCCAAAAAGGTGATTTTGCGTCCATCCACTAAAGCCTGGTAGGCACCAATATGTTGGGTAATTGCTCCTACCTCGTGAGCAGTTACATTAGTCTTTCTGATGACATCAAGAAGGGTGGTTTTTCCGTGGTCAACATGTCCCATGACAGTAACCACTGGAGGGCGAACTGATAGTTTTCCTTTTCCTCTTTCCTTTCGGGAAGGCGAAGCTCTACGCTCTTTTGCTGCTTTAGCAGCATAGCCAAACTCTGCAGCTGTTATGCTTGCAGTATTAAAGTCGACGCTCTGGTTAATATTGGCCATGATGCCTTTGCGCATGAGTTGTTTAATTATTTTTGTAGGCTCTACTTTTAATACGTCGGCCAGCTGCCTCACAGTTATAAAAGGTGGAAGCTCAACTTGTGGTAGGTCTTTCTTCAATCCCGGTTTGTTATCATCCAAATTTAGCTTTCCTCCAACGAGTTATGACTGTACTCAAGTAAGGTTTGTCGATTGTCATCATAAAGTTTTGTTCGTAGAGCATAATCCAGTCGATTTTTCCTCAGAGCTAACTCCCAACAGGTTTTTTTGGGGCATAAGTAAGCACCTCTGCCTGGCTTCTTTCCAAATACATCTATCTCAGCAACGCCGTTCTCAGTACTCACTAAGCGAATCAAGGCCTTCTTTTCCTTAATCTGTCGACAAGCTATGCAAGTACGCTGAGGTAAATACTTATTCTTCGCTCGCATCATCTATAAAATGGTCATCTTGCTTTTTATACTTTATCACCTTGCCCTTTCTTTTACTTTTAACTTCGCTTTTTGCCTTGTCTGGTATTTTCGCTTTTAACGCCCCCACTAAGATATCTTCAGCAAAGCGAATCTGTTTTTCTTCAGTCTTCTCAGGCGGAGCTTCTGGAATGCTTGGAAATTCAACCGACTCTTCCACTCCAATCTCCTCAGCTGGCTCTGCTTCAAGTGGCTCCCTTTCCGTAACTTCAGGGGGAATGACTTCTGCTGCTGTCTCTGGCTCTTGTATAACAGCCCTTTCCGACTCAATAGCAGAGACGCTCTTGATATCGATCCGCCAGCCTGTGAGTTTCGCTGCTAGCCTGGCATTCTGTCCTTCTTTGCCTATAGCTAGAGAAAGTTGCTTATCAGGGACAACCACAGTAGATGTGTTTCTTCCCGCATCGATTTTAATGCTTGCTACTTGAGCTGGGCTAAGGGCGTTAGAGATAAACACCCCAGGGTCGGCATGCCACTGGATTACATCTATTTTTTCGCCATTTAGTTCATTAATGATGATTTGGAGCCTTATGCCCCGAGGGCCAAGACAGCAACCTACAGGGTCAACGTTTTCTTGAGTAGTTGCCACTGCCACTTTAGTTCGATGTCCAGCCTCGCGAGCTATGGCTTTTAACTCCACAATCCCGTTGTGAACTTCAGGGATTTCTAGCTCAAAGAGGCCACGTATCAGGTTGGGATGAGAGCGAGAAACTATTATTTGAGGCTCTTTGTCCCTCTGGACCATCTCAAGAATATAAAATTTAAGTCGCTGCCCTCTATAATAATGTTCATTAGGAACCTGTTCACTCAAAGGAAGTATCGCCTCTATTTTATTCAGTCTGACATAAATTCGTTTAGGTTCGATGAATTGAATTGTTCCACTAACAACATTTCCTTCCCTATCGGTGAACTCTTCATAAACAATGCGGTGTTCTGCTTCCCGCAATCGCTGTAGAACGACTTGTTTTGCTGCTTGAACGGCGATACGGCCAATATTCTTGAGCGTGCATTCTATGTTTATTACATCACCAAGTTGTGCTGTAGCTCGCAGGTTTCGAGCTTCGTTGATGGAGATTTCATGATTTGGATTGGTAACTGACTCAACTATAACTTTTTGAATATAGAAATTGATTTCGCCGATGTCAGGGTCAACTTTTACTAAAACATCTTGTTCCAGAGCAGATACGCTTTTTTTATATGCTGAGGCCAGCGCTGATTCCAAGGCAGCCAAGACCACTTCTTTAGGCAAGTTTCTCTCAGCCGAAAGCTGAGTAATCGCAGTCCTAAGCTCTGTTTTCATCTTCCCATTCCTATTTAATTTTTTACTATTTAATAAAAAGGTGGGTAACCCCCACCTTTAGTTTAAATCCATTTATTTTAATTTAACATATTTAGGTTAAAAATGCAAAAGATTGTCTAAATAGCTTATAATGGGCAACTAATCAATTTGGGAGGGAATATGTTAGCTTTGGAAGGTGTGAAAATTTTGGATTTGTCGAGGTTGATTCCAGGTACATTTTGCACCATGCTCCTGGGAGATTTGGGGGCTGAAGTACTTAAAATTGAAGCGCCAGGGATAACTGAATTTATGGGTTCATCGAGAGCGCTTCCAGAGGAAGAAAACCGAAAGGCAGCAGCTTATTATGCCCCTAATCGCAATAAGAAAAGTGTCGTGGTTAACCTGAAATTGGAAGCAGGACGAGAGATATTTTACCGCCTTTCCCGGCACGCAGACGTTATTGTTGAGGGTTTTAGACCCGGAGTAGCCAAGCGCTTGAGGATAGATTACGAAACCATAAGTAAGCTAAATCCTAAGATCATTTACTGCTCGCTTAGTGGCTATGGTCAGGATGGGCCTTACCATGCTTTTCCCGGGCATGATATCAACTATATAGCTATGGCTGGTATCTTAGGCTTAATTGGGTCCAGCGAAGAACCTCCAGTTATCCCCTTAAATCTGGTTGCTGACTTTGCGGGGGCAGCGTTATATGGAGCTTTGGGTATTTCAGTAGCTTTGGTGGCTAGAAACAAGACGGGCAAAGGGCAATATGTGGACATGGCTTACATGGATGGAGCAGTATCACTCATGACCTGGTTCACTTGTGGTTACTTTTTTGACGGGTCAATGTTGAAGAGGGGTGAATCGTGGCTTCATGGTGCCTATCCCTATTACGGAGTGTACGAAACCAAGGATGGTAAACATATTACCATTGGCTGCCTCGAGCCACATTTCTGGGAGAACCTATGCCGATTTCTAGGAAAGGAAGAATATATCCCCTATCACTTCGCCCTGGAACACACCTTTCATAAGCCAGAAGATGAGAAATGGGATGAGATCCGCTCTTCTTTGAAGCAAATTTTCCTAACTAAGACAAGAGATGAATGGTTTGAATTGTTGATTAATAATGATGTCCCTGCCGGCAAAGTTTATACACCGGACGAGGTTTTTAGTGACCCACAAGTGATTCATCGCCAAATGGTAATAGAGGTGGAACATCCTACCTTGGGCAAGATCAAGCAAGTTGGCATAGCTCCTAAGCTCTCAAGCACACCAGGCAAGGTGAGAAGTTTATCTCCAATTCCTGGGGAACATACTGATGAAATATTACAGGAACTAGGCTATAAGCGGGAGGAGATTGAGAATTTACGACAGGAAGGTGTAGTATGTTAAAGGAGTTAGATTATGGCCGAAGAATGTATTTTTTGTAGAATTGTTGCTGGTGAGGTGCCTAGCGACATAATCTATCAAGATGAAAATTTCCTAGCATTCAGGGATATCTTGCCTAAAGCACCTACACACGTGCTCATTATACCTAAAACTCATATTACATCTGCGGCTGAACTTACTGAGGGACAACAAAAGCTTGCCGGGCGCCTTATAATCATAGCTAAGAATCTGGCTGAGAAAGAAGGGATAGCCAAGAAGGGTTATCGCTTGGTTATAAATTGTGGCTCTGAGGGGGGACAACTGGTGCCTCACCTTCATCTTCACCTTATTGGCGGCAGGAAGCTGGACGCCAGGCTTGGCTGAAGATTATAGAGACCGCAGCTTGTCTATTAATTCTTCTACAGCTTCGTCTGGGGTGGATGCTCCGGCGGTAATACCAATGAGGTGCTTACCCACGAGCCAGGAAGTATCGACTTCGTTTGCTGTTTCTACCAAATGAGTTTCCACCAAAGGAGCGCATATTTCAACAAGGTGTCTGGCATTGGCACTATTACCTCCGCCTATCACTATCATGAGTTGACTCTTGCGAGCTAATTTTATGGCAGCTTCTTGTTGACCCTGTGTTACTTTACATAAAGTATTAACGAGGCGCATTTCCTCAATCTTAGGCCCCACCATCCCTATAAGCTGTCTGACAAATTCGATAAAGGCAGATCGGGTTTGGGTCGTCTGGGAGATAATGCCCAAGCGTGATGGTGATTTTCCTGCCTTATCTATTTGCTTCACGTTGAGGGCAGCTATGCCTTTGTCTCCTGTCCAGCCTAGTAGTCCTTTGACCTCGGAATGCTTTGCGTCTCCAAATATGAAGACGTCAAACCCAGCTTCGGCTAATTCCTTGGCTGCGTTTTGGGCTTTGCGGACTATGGGACATGTAGTGTCAATGATATGAATGTGATGGGCTCTGATCTCAGATAATACCGCTGAGCTTACACCATGAGTGGTGATAGCCAGGATTCTGCCTTGGGCTTGGTCCAGATGATCTATCGGCTTTACTCCTAGATTAGCCAATGCTTCCACTAGCAGGCGATTGTGTGCTACAGGTCCCAGTGTTTCTATTTCTCCATATTTGTTAGCTGTCTCCTTCAACAACTTGATGGCCCGTCTGACGCCGAAGCACAGGCCCAGTTTCTCAGCCTTCTCAACCTTCATGTTTTTCATATTCGCCTTGATATTCGAGTGGCAAAAGAACAGCGATTTCCATCATCAGTTGTGTGGTCAATGATTGCATTTGTGACTTGCTCATCCTGCTGGAGGTTGGAGGTAGCTTAAATGGCTTGCCAATGTTGACAACTATGCGAGGGCGTTTCCATAGCCAGCTTATGCCCTTAATCTTGTCTGTGCCGACGATGCCGACAGGAAGAAGAGGGACATTTGCTTTTGAGGCTATAACTGCGGAGCCTGGTTTGCCTTTTCTGAGTTTGCCGTCGTGACTTCTGCCGCCCTCCGGGAACATTCCCAGGATTAGTTCCCTTTCCAATGCATCTCTGGCACTCTTAAGTATCTTCTGTTTCTCTCTAACCTTCCCTTCACGGCGTATGGAAACGGATCCGGCCCAGCGGAGCCAGAATCTCAAAAAGGGAGAACGAAAGAGTTCCTCTTTTGCCACGAAAGTAATCCATCGCGGAAGGCTAAATGCGAGAAAAATTGGGTCGAGGACATGAACATGGTTGGCTACCAAAATCAGCGGACCGGTTAATGGTATATTGTCTCTTCCTTCAACTTTCCAGGAGAAAAGAATATTGAGCAAAGGTCTACATGTGGCTAAGAAAATCTTTTGAGAGAGGGTCATAGATTTACCGCCAGAGTATATATTTTGTCTACAACTTGCTCCAGGGTAAAGTTTTCTGTATCGATAATTATGGCATCTTCAGCCGGTTTAAGTGGCGAGATGGTTCTATTGATATCCATCTCGTCTCGCTTCTTTAAATCGGCGAGGACTATTTCCAGGTTCGAATTCTCTCCTCGATTTAATAGTTCCTTGTAACGGCGCCTGGCTCTCTCTTCGGTGGAGGCGGTGAGAAAAATCTTTAGTTCCGCCCAGGGTAAGACTACCGTACCAATGTCTCTGCCTGCCATCACTACCTTTCCTCGCTGGGCTAACTTACGCTGTTCTAGTATCAGTGT
>DATKVL010000434.1:0-3538 GCA_035530115.1 Dehalococcoidia bacterium
AGGGGGGATAGCGCTGCTTTAAAGCCTGATTCATATTTTTCCGGTGGCAAGGGAATAAGGTTTCTGGCGGTGATTAAGACGGTAGGGCTGGGGCATGTGCTTGGGTCAGGTGTCATGTCGCCTTCTCCGGCCGAAACGGTGAGCCTCAGGCGAGCGTCCTTGAGCTTATTAGCCTCCAAAGTCTCCATGCAGGCGGTTTCCAGAGATTGCTTCCCCTCCACTACGTTCAGAATGCTATGTGTCAGGCCGAGGCTCTGGGCAGAGTGGCGAAGGCGGGCGAGGTGGCGGTCGAAGCGAAAGATATGCCCATTGTAGGCCCGCATGGTCTCGAATAGCCCATATCCGTAAAGGAAGCCATGGTCGAAGGGAGATAACTTAGCCTTTGAGCGGGGGATAAGTTGGCCGTTGAGATAAATAATTTCAGCCATGATTTCAACTCTGCTCGTCATTGCGGGGCACCTGAGTGCCGAAGCAATCCCCAAGAATGCCCTGCCACCGAGATTGCTTCACTTCGTTCACAATGACAGGTGGTGTCGGTAATAGTAGATGAGGGCTCACAATGATGTCGCTTCACGTTAGTTAAATACTACTTTCGTCCCAAACTGGCCGGGTAAAACGAAGAAAGTTGGTCAAAATATCGTGTCCTACTTCGGTGAGAATGGATTCGGGGTGAAACTGAACCCCCTCCACTACATAATCTCGGTGTCTCACCCCCATTATTATCCCTTCAGGAGTTTTGGCAGTGACTTCGAGACAAGATGGAAGTCCCTCAGCTTCGATAATTAAGGAATGGTAGCGTGTTGCTGGAAAAGGATTGGGTAAGCCCTGATAGATAGTTTTGCCATCGTGGTGGATAATGGAGGTCTTGCCGTGGACTGGCAAGGTCTGACCAATTTTGCCCCCATAGACGTAGCCAATGCATTGATGCCCCAAACACACACCCAGTACGGGGATTTTCCCACCGAAATGTTGCACTGTCTCGTTAGACATGCCTGCTTCTAAGGGTGTACAGGGCCCTGGAGAGATAATAATATGGCTGGGAGCTAGCTCTTCGATTTGAGCTAAAGTTATCTGGTCATTGCGATAGACCACCGGCTGCCAGCCCAGTTCCCCCAGGTATTGGGCCAGGTTGTAAACGAAGGAATCATAGTTATCTATTATCAGTACCATTTTTAAGTTTGTTGCCAGGATAGAGTAGTCCCGCTCCTCTCATTGTGGTTAATGTCTTAATACTAAATTATGTCTCCACTTGGCTGTCATTGACAAATTTGTCCTTGGCGTTTATCCTATTCATCGTTGTCTCCTTACAAGCACCTGTCTACCGTGCGGGCACAAGCAGGCTTTTTGGGTGCAGATGTTATTTACTGTATCATAGCTGAAAAGGGACATCTTGGCTAGGGCTTCAAAGACTATGTGATTCTTTATGTGTTATCTGGATTTAAGAAAGGAGAAGCAGAATCAGAAATTAAGATAAAATCTGCCGAGGAAGCAACAGGAATTGCCCATTCTATTGCAGGAGAGAATCATGGAAAAGGTCATCATTTTCGACACTACCTTACGAGATGGTGAGCAAGCTGCGGGAGCGAGCTTGAACCCACAGGAAAAGCTGGGAATAGCCAGGCAACTGGATAGACTTGGCGTTGATGTTATTGAACCTGGCTTTCCTGCCAGCTCAGTTGGAGAGTTTGAGGCTGTCCGCCTTATTGCCCGGGAACTTAAGCGTCCCATAATTTGCGCTCTGAGCCTTGCCAATATTGAAGCCATAGACAAGGCCTGGGAGGCAGTTAAAGAAGCCGAGCATCCCCGGATTCATGTTTTTCTTTCAGCTTCAGACATCCACCTTGCTCACCAGCTTAAGAAAAGTCGGGATGAGATTCTAAAAATGTCTCAGGAAATGGTGGCTCGAGCTAAGAGTTATTTAAACGACGTTGAATTCTCACCGATGGATGCCAGTCGTGCTGACCCTGGTTACATCTACCAGATTCTGGAAGCAGTGATAAACGCTGGAGCAACCACGGTTAACATCCCCGATACTGTGGGCTATGCTACCCCCCAGGAATTTGGCGGCTTAATCCAGGGTATACTGGACAACGTGCCCAATGTCCACAAGGCTGTGATCAGTGTACATTGTCATAACGATCTCGGGTTGGCTGTGGCTAATAGTCTTGAGGCAATAAGGGTAGGTGCGCGGCAGGTTGAATGTACTATTAACGGCATCGGTGAGAGAGCTGGCAATGCTTCTCTAGAGGAAATTGTCATGGCTCTAAAAACTCGCCAGGATTTCTTCAATCTCACCACCAGTATTGATACGACTCAAATTTACCGGGCAAGTCGTTTAGTTAGTGAGCTTACTGGTTTTTCCATCCAGCCTAACAAAGCTATCATTGGGGCAAACGCCTTCCGCCATCAGTCAGGTATCCATCAAGATGGCGTGCTCAAAAAGTCTATCACTTACGAAATTATGGACCCTAAATCAGTTGGCATACCCTCGAGTACCTTGGTGCTGAGTAAGGTGAGTGGTAGGCATGCCTTCAAGGAGAGACTATCCGAGCTTGGCTACACTTTAAGCGAGGAAGATTTAAACCGCGCCTTTCAGGGCTTCAAGGGGTTGGCGGATAAGAAAAAGGAAATCACAGACAGGGATATTGAATCTCTGGTAGCCGAGGAACTGCGCACTATTACCGAAGTGTACCATCTTGACCATGTTGAAGTTTCCTGCGGTGACCATAGTATCCCCACTGCAACAGTTAGGCTCATCGGTCCAGGGGGACAGAGTTTGGCTGATGCTGCTTTGGGTACAGGTCCTGTGGATGCCGTATATAAAGCTATCAACCGCATAGTTGGGATACCTAATAAACTCACGGAGTTCACTGTTAAATCGGTTACCGAGGGGATTGATGCCATTGGAGAGGTTTTGATACGAATAGAGAGCGAGGGTGTAACCTATACCGGGCGTGGTGCTGCCACTGATGTCATTGTTGCCAGTGCCAAGGCATATATGAATGCCCTAAATCGTTTGTTGGCGTCAAAAAAGGGGGGTAGTAATGTTGGAGGCAAAAACTTTTGAATTTAGAAATTAAGCTCTCTGAGATATTCTGAATGCGGAGGTGATGAATTTGAGTCCCTGGCTAGAAATGATATTGAGGTTTTTATTGGCTGTTGCCTTGGGGGCGGGCATTGGTTATCAACGAGAGCGGGCAGGCAAAGCAGCGGGATTACGCACGCATATTTTAGTTAGCTCCGGAGCAGCCCTTTTCACCTTGGTATCCATATATGGGTTTAGTGGTGCTATAGTGGACATCTCTCGAGTTGCCGCTGGAGTAGTAGTTGGAATTGGTTTTATCGGCGCTGGCGTTATTCTCCGTGGCCAGCGTGAAAAAGAGGTGGCAGGGCTAACCACCGCAGCTACCATCTGGATAACTGCCGCCATAGGTCTGGCTGCGGGGGCAGGAATGTATTTGATCTCTGTTATAGCAACTGCGGTTGCTGTAGGTGTTTTGTTTCTTCCTAAGGTTCGTGGCTAAGAAGGTCATTGCGA
>DATKVL010000435.1:0-1308 GCA_035530115.1 Dehalococcoidia bacterium
ACCCAAAGCAAATTTATCAAAGGGCCATCTGGGAATCTTGACTACGCAGTAATCCAGGGCTGGCTCGAAAGACGCCAGCGTTTTGCCCGTGACCTTATTGGGGATCTCATCGAGCCTCTTGCCTATGGCTATTTTGGCAGCCACCCGAGCAATAGGATAGCCAGTGGCTTTACTGGCTAAAGCCGAGCTACGGCTGACACGCGGGTTGACTTCAATTACGTGGTATTCGCTTCTCGCGACTTCCTTTTGGTCCGGGGCCCATTTTTCCGCAACTATGGGGTGTGGAGTAAGGGCAAACTGTATATTGCAGCCGCCCTCGATTTTCAACGCTCGTATGATTTTCAAACTGGCCGACCTGAGCATCTGGTATTCTTTGTCGGTGAGAGTCTGGCTGGGAGCTACTACGATGCTATCCCCGGTATGTATACCCATGGGGTCAATGTTCTCCATTATGCAGACGGCGATGCAGTTGTCGGCAGCATCTCGCATGACTTCAAATTCAATTTCCTTCCAACCTAAAACGCATTGCTCCACCAAAACCTCATGGCTCATGCTGGAATCCAGACCATTAGCAACAATCTGTTCAAGCTCTTTCATAGTGTGGGCGATGCCGCCGCCCGTGCCGCCTAAGGTGTAAGAAGGGCGGATGATAAGAGGTAAACCAATGGAGTTTGCCAGTTCTTTCGCTTCCTTCACCGACTTCACTGTAGCGCTTGCGGGCACAGGTTCGCCAATATCAACAAGAAGCTGCTTGAACAAAGACCTCTCCTCGGCCTTCTTTATTGTCTCTAAGGGTGTTCCCAGCATCCTCACGTCATATTTATCCAGTATGCCGGCATCGGCTAATTCTACCGCCAGGTTAAGCCCTGTTTGCCCCCCAAGGGTGGGCAATAGCCCATCGGGTCGTTCTCTTTCAACTATGCGGGCCACGACTTCCATCGTGAGCGGCTCGATATAGACGATATCGGCAATGCCCTCGTCGGTCATTATGGTGGCCGGGTTCGAGTTCACCAGGACCGTGGTAACGCCTTCTTCCCGAAGCGACCGGCATGCCTGAGTCCCGGAATAATCGAACTCTGCCGCCTGCCCGATGATTATCGGCCCCGAGCCAATGACTAGAACTTTAGATATTTTGGACATATCTTCTCTTTTCTATTCTAGCTCCTCACCATCTCCAGAAATCTCTCAAATAGGTATCGGTTGTCCCAGGGGCCGGGGGAGGCTTCGGAGTGGTACTGGATAGACAGGATGGGCAGGTCTCGGTGGCGGAGTCCCTCCACCGTGCCGTCATTTAGGTTTATGTGGCTA
>DATKVL010000436.1:0-1220 GCA_035530115.1 Dehalococcoidia bacterium
CAGCCACAGCAGTTGCACAGTAAATCGATGTATCTGTCCTGGCTGTTGGCATAGTTATGTACCAGTCCAGCTTTCTCTGCCTCGTCAATTCTCTGTCGAGCTTCCTCTTTGGAAATGAGGTTAACGAAGCCATAACTCTGAGCAAACTGTGCCGATGGACCGAAAATCATACAAAGGTTGTCTTTCGGTTTATCACAAGGTCTATCAAGTAGATCGCCCTGGTGACGGCAGACGCAGGTTCCAGAAGCAATATACTCAGTTTTATCAATAAGTTTCATCACTTCCTCATAAGGCAAGACAGTAGTCTTACCATGGATTTCTTGTTTTATAACAATTGTTCTAGCTTTGGGCTTTTCAATGGGGGCAGGTGTCGGGGCAGGAGGCGGCATATTTTTCACCGCCTTGCCATAGCTTTTGAAAAGCTGTGCCAGACGCTTGGTACGTTCGTCTGTACGGCCGTGCATGAACTGCAATTCGATTATACCCGGGACCAGCGGCATGAGTTCATACAATCGGTTACCAGCTTTTTCTTTGACCCTCACCAGGCCTCGGTCTGCCATTTCATCGAGTTGCTTACTTAATCCGGCAACATCAGACGCTTTCATTTCGGCGGCGAGTTCCTCGGCAGATACGGCATCAACGGGCATGTTCGAGGCAATCTCTGCTTGCTCTGGTGTAAAAATCTCTTCAGCCAGAACATAGAACTCATCGCAGGGTACTGAGGGATATGCGATACTGCGGGCATTAAGCGCCTCAGCCAGTTTGTTATAGACCTCTCGTGTCATTGTTTTCTCCTTGATTTTATATTTGGTACTCGTACAAATTGAGCGCAATGTTACCTGTGTAATTATATATCACATAGAAAGGCGAAACAAAATATTGTGCTGGCTGACCACATAGGTAACACTGAACTACGGATTTTAGCAAGTTCTTGTTCAATATACTCTACAGGAGCGTGATAGGCAAGAGATTGGTGCAGGCGGTTGAAGTTATATTCTATAAGCCATTCAGTTAGCCGGGGATTGAGCTCTTCAGGGTCTAAAGGCTCAGGCACAGGACCACGATTGGCATATAATGAGGTGCTGGAGATTGTGAGATCATACTACGGCGTTGCCTCGATCAGATTCCATTTGGCAAGCTCTATCTCGGGGCCTGCGGCGACCACGGTGCCGTCGGACTTAAGCCCCACCGTGTGATACCGGCCTGCGGCGACCTGGACG
>DATKVL010000437.1:0-1412 GCA_035530115.1 Dehalococcoidia bacterium
GCTTCCCAAATGCCCTTCATGGATGTGCTCCTACTGCGACTACAGGCTTGAATGTGGCGAAGCATAGCATAAAAAACAATTAAGCTGCTTATCAAGAGAGAGGATATTGAGCGACCAGGTGGTTATCTTATGATAAAATAAGGGATTAGAGAGGTGAGCAATGAATTGGTTAGACATAGTCATAATAGTTGTGGCAGTTTTATTGGGTATTGCGGGCTTGCGGCAAGGAATTATCAGGACAGTATTTGGTATTGCCGGGTTAATAGGTGGCATAGTTTTAGCAGGGCGTTATTACGACGAGCTTGCGGTAGTGCTTTCTTCCAGCGGTGCTACCTGGGTCAACATAGCTGCCTATGCCATCATCTTAATAGCTACTTTAATTGTGGCGGGTGTGATTGGCCGACTCGTAGCTAAGCTGGTTCACTTCGTCCTGCTTGGTTGGCTGGATAGGCTTGTGGGCTGTGTCCTCGGCGTCTTTATAGGAGGCCTGTTATGTGCTGCCGTTCTCGCTATTGTACTTAAGTATTACCCGGGCACGGAGGCAGTTATTAGTCAATCGGGATTAGCCAAATTCTTGATGGGAGGATTCCCCTTGTTATTAGCACTTCTGCCTGGGGAATTTGATTTCATCCGCGACTTCTTTATTACGAGCTAGCGTATAATTTACTCCCCAAGAACCTCATCCAATACCTTTTTGAGTTCCTTCTTAGGCTTGTAGCCCATAATTTGCTGAACAGGCTGACCGCCTTTAAACACGATCATAGTGGGAATGGCAGCTATTCCATACTTGACAGCCAAAGGACCATTCTCATCCACATTCACTTTAGCGAAGTCTATCTTACCGGTATATTCTTTCTCTAATTCCTCCAGAACAGGAGCGGCAGCCAGGCAAGGACCACACCATTGTGCCCAGAAATCTACCATAACCGGCGACTTCGATTGCAAAACAACGTTTTGAAAGTTATTCTCATCTGCTATTGAGTGTATCATGGAACTGACCTCCTTATTTAAAATTCTATATCTAAAGAAAAGAAGTTAATGGCATTTCTCGTTGTCTGTTCAGCAATTGTAGCTTTAACAATTCCTTTAAGTTGAGACACGGCTTCCAGGCCTCTTAAAATATCAGCAGGCTGGGACTCATACCGTGCTTCCCTTCCATAAGTGACAGGGCAATCTGTCTCCAGAAGTAATCTCTGCAAGGGTGCTTCTTTGACTGCCCTTCTATGCTCTTCATGATACTCCGTAGCTGGCGTGGCAGAAACAAAATAGCCACCATCAATTATATCCCTAAGAACACTGGAAAAGCCAGTGAACCAATGAAAAACAGCTTTATCCATGCTGACATCCTGAATCAGGTGTAGTGCATCCTTCCAGGCATATCTGCTGTGAATTATCGCTGGCTTAGCATATTT
>DATKVL010000438.1:0-1987 GCA_035530115.1 Dehalococcoidia bacterium
AGCCAGGAAATTGGAGGGATTAGTCAGGCACGCCAGCACCCATGCCGCCGGTGTGGTTATAGCACATGAGCCCTTAATCGAATATGTGCCGCTACAACTGCTGGGAAAGGGTGAGCAGCGCACTGTCATGACTCAGTTCCATATGGGGAACATCGCCCGCTTGGGACTGTTAAAAATGGATTTCCTGGGATTATCCAATTTGACCATTCTGGCTAAAGTTAAAGAAATTATTGCCCAAAATCGTGGAATCTCCCTGGATTTGCAGCATATTCCTCTCGACGATGCCAGGACTTTTGAGTTGCTTGCCTCGGGGGAAACCAAAGGCATCTTCCAACTGGAAAGCGCCGGCATGCGCCGCTATATCAGGGAACTCAAGCCCACTAACTTCAGCGATATCGCAGCTATGGTGGCACTCTATCGCCCTGGCCCCATGGAACAAATTCCCACTTTTATCAGGGCCAAGCAGGGTGTTGCCCCTATTCACTATCCCCATCCCATTCTGAAGGAGATTTTAAAAGAAACCTACGGAGTTATCGTTTATCAGGAGCAGGTAATATTTATCGCCCAAGCTCTAGCCGGCTACAGCTTGGGCCAGGCTGACATTTTTCGTAAAGCTATGGGTAAAAAGATACCTGCGGTGATGAAGAAAGAGGAGCGCAATTTCATCGCCGGAGCGAAGAAAAATGGCATATCGCCGGAATTAGCCGGGGAGGTATTTTCCCTGATTGAGCCCTTCGCCGGTTACGCCTTCAACAAAGCCCACAGCGTTAGCTATGGCCTCATTGCCTACTGCACTGCCTATCTTAAGGCAAACTACCCCATTGAGTACATGGTTGCCTTGCTCGACACTTATTCAGATAATATGGAAAAGGTCCGCTCGGCGATTGCTGAATGCCGGAGGCTGGGCATCAAAGTGCTCCCGCCGGACATTAGTAAGAGCCATGCTAGCTTCGCCATTGAGAAGGATGATGAAAATAATCCCGCCATCCGCTTTGGACTGGCTTCTATCAAAAATGTCGGCTTTTCCCCAATTGAGCATATCTTGTCTGGCCGGGACTCAGAGGGCGAGTTTAAGTCCATAGAAGACTTCTGCTATCGAACCGACCTTCGTAACATCAATAAGAAAGTATTAGAAAGCTTGATCAAAGTCGGTGCCTTTGACTCCCTGGGCAGCCGTAAGACGCTACTCGAGTCCCTGAATAAAATTATCTCACTGGCTCAAGCGAAACAAAGAGCAAAGGAATCGGGACAGGTTAGCATGTTTGATGTATGGGGTCCAAGCTCCCCCACCCCCCATATTAGTTATGAGCAAGCCGAGGAAGAGGTATCCGCCAAGCAAAAACTTATCTGGGAAAGAGAGCTGTTAGGGGTTTATTTCTCCCAACCCCTAGACTTCCTCGCCAGAGAACCATCCTCACCAGGTACTGTTTCCTGCGGCGAAATCAATATGGACATGGCTGATGAAACGGTGACCGTGACGGGGATGGTGATCTCGGTACGCCAGGCCCACACCAGGGATAACCGCCCCTTTATTGTCGCTTCAATCGAAGACCTGGATGCCAGTATTGAGGTCATCGCCTGGCCCAGGCTCTACGAGAGCACCCAGGGGATATGGCAGGAGGGCAACATTCTCACCATCAAGGGCCTAGTGAAGGTCAGGGATGGGGAAGTGCAATTAAACTGTCAAGAGGCGATGCTCCTCCCTGTGAGGCAGGAAGTGCTAAAGGAACCCCAGCGTCGCCATGTCATGATAGATATCAACCAATCGGACAACGCCGACGAAGACATCGACCGCCTCCATAAAATTATGGATATCCTGAAGGGTTACCCCGGGCAAGACAGAGTTTCTCTGGCTGTTGTCAGCGAGGATGAAGTGACTAACATGGAGATACCGGAGACAACAGTCAATTACTGCCCCGAATTAGCTGGAGAATTGAGCAGGATAGTAGGCGAAAGCAACTTCAGGCTTGCGTGAAAATGGGGTCAA
>DATKVL010000439.1:0-1688 GCA_035530115.1 Dehalococcoidia bacterium
TTTGCTGTGCACAGATTTATGTTGATCCACATAGTCTGACTGCTGAAGAGAATTACAGGATCAATGGTGTGCTAACTACTTTTCAAATTGAAGAGTGTTTGGATGCATTGGAATCTGTAGAAAGGATTCCAGACATAGACAGCCACATTCAGGAAGCAAGTGTCCAGTACCCTGAAGAGGATTTTCTTGCAGACATCATCAGCAACATCCAAACCATTGCAGATCGTTTACGCAAAGGTGACAACAAGGATGATCTGAATGAACAGATCGAAGCACTGACGGAGTTGCAATCATCAGTGAACCAGTCTGCCGAACAGGGACGTGATGAGTTGGACAAAGCAAGAAAAGAAATGGAAGCAATGGAACTGTGGTAAGCACTACCCAATGCTCATTGGAAACAGTGAGCATGCAGGAGTGTTGTACTCCATAACTACAAGGAGAAGATGATGAGTAACTACAAACAAGAGGCAATCACTGAATTGGTAAAGCGTTTAATAGCTGCTGGTTTCCGTGTGTTCATTTCCAAGAGTGGCACCTATGGTTTTTACACAGATGCTAAAGGCACCAAGGTTATCTGCTTTCAAAATGATCTTGGTATTACTTCATTCTCTGGTAACTACAAAACAGATAAGCCAAAGGAAACCGGAACGGGTTGGAGAATAAAAGAGGGTGACAACGGTACTTACTACCAAGCTATATTTGATTCCTGTGCACCCAAGTGGGCAGTGAAAGATGCCAAGTACAGCTACACCACACTGGAGCAGCACCTGAAGTCGTATGGTGAGTCCAGTGGTTATGTGGAGGTGACATGATGGAAAGGAAAACACTGATACAAAAAACTCCAGTGAGTGTGGTGCGTGGTAACTACACTGAGGTAGATCGTGCCAACAGTGCTGAGTATGAGGATGTTGTATGGTTGCACAACTCTAATCGCTTGTGGGTGGTGCACTATGAAGCCATCCAAGGCAGGGAGTTTTTCAGACAGGCTTTTTACAAGGCGTATGTGGTGAGAAGGTTCATTGATGTGCCTAAAGGAAAGCGGCCATGGAGTCAGGACAACATCTCAATATCTGGAGAGAACAATTTCAGAACACTGCAACAAGCTCTGGATGCCGGTGATAAATACATGGAAGGAGGTTAAGTATGCTGAACAAGGCAGACAAAGAAGTGTTTGATGTGACCATGGCAGAAGTTAAACGTGGTTACAATGTTAGCGGTTCAACTGTAGAAGGTAATGAACTTCTTGATGAACTTATTCTTCGGCAAGTTGAGTACAAACTTGACTCACGAAGAGAGGCTGAACACAGGCTAACAATATTAAAAAAGAAAGGAAGGAGGTAACAATGGTAAAGATTCTGGTGTATGAAACAACAACCTTTCAACTGTATGTTGAGAAGAGGCAGAGAGATGGTCTGGTGTCAGTGTCTATCAAGTCACTGTGGCCACAGGCAAGGACTGATAAAGACCTGCACACACTCTTCCAAATAAACTTGCCCAAAGAAGCAATGGACAGGCTGGCCGATGCAATCAAAGGAGGTGTGTGATGTTACTGTTGGCAGCATTTGTGATAGCAGTAGCTCAAGGCCAATGGGTGATCGCAGTGTTGTTGCTGTTGTCATGGATATTACGTGGTTAGGGTTCCACAACCAGTGTGGTGACAGCACACTGTGTGGGCAATCCTGCTCATA
>DATKVL010000440.1:0-1324 GCA_035530115.1 Dehalococcoidia bacterium
TTGACCAAGGGCAAGTTACGGAGGTTTATGCAAGCACGGGGTTCAGCGACCCAGCCAACAATGCAAGCCAATATATCCTGATTGCTTCCAACTTAAAGGTTGTTGCAAAGAATCTCACCACTGGAGCAACTACTGATATTATTTACCCTGCTGGAGAAACTGTTCCACCAGAAGCAGATATGATTCAAGCCTTTAACAAGGTTTTTATCTTCCGCAATGGACAAGCAGCCCTGGAGTGGGACGGTGACTTTACTGGAACTCCCGCATTTACTAAGGTGGCTAGTGGAGAATACAGCCAGCCAGTGCAGATTGTTTGCGCATCTGGGGAATTTGCACTAATCCAAAACCGTGGGATTGTCCACCAAAGTGACGGTGTTTCCGTTGGTAGCACCATTACGGTAATAGGTGATAAAACATTGAGCACGGATCAAACTTCTGGTTTGACCATTGGTGCAGAGTTCGTGGTTTCTAAGATCTTTGAAGGTGGTTCTACCACTACAATTACTGTTGCTACCGCAACCCCTATAAGTGGAGGGGAATACGATGGTTTATACAAGGTAACAATTACAGCCACTGGTCACGGGAAAAATGTAGGAGACCCGATTGATATTGCAGGATTCGGAGATAGTAAAATTGATGGAAGCCGCTTTGTAGCTGAGGTAAATGGTGATGACATTGTGTTTTATGTCCCACAGAACCCAAACACTACAGTTAATGGCGGTGAAACGGTGGCCTTGGCTCATGGATTTGAGTTCTATGTGGACGCATCCAAGACGGATTCACATGTAACCGACGGTGGAAGCTTCACATCTACACCAGTATTTACTCGGAAGGTGTCCGTGGGTCTAGGCTTTAGCCATATGCCATCCCCACCTTTTGCTACATACCACCAGCGTAGACTGGTAATGCCATACAGGTTCGAGGTTGATGATACCGTTGACATCTTCACCTCCCGTGGTATTTTGGATGAAGTGATAGCCTCTGACATTCTGGACACGGACACATACGACCGCATATACGCACAGTATAGGTTCAATGCTGGAACGGCTGACTACGTTGTGGGCTTGCACTCATTTGCCGAGGACAGCCTGCTGGTATTTAATCGTAACTCAATCCACCTAGTCCAGAACACAATCAACCTAGAGGCCGCTTCTACACGCCTGCTTACGAATGAAGTTGGTTGCGTGGCTCGTAAGTCCATTAAACAGGTTGGTAACCAAGTGATCTTCCTATCTGACAATGGTGTATATGGAACACAGTTCCTGGACGAATACAACCTACGTGGCACAGAAACACCACTGTCCGAGCCAATCAATGAGACGAT
>DATKVL010000441.1:0-5526 GCA_035530115.1 Dehalococcoidia bacterium
TTTGGCGTTCTAAATAAGAATGTGTTACGGCCACCTTGCTCAAAGTTATAGCCGTTCCAGTATGCGTCATGAGCTATTAGCGTGGCTGTGTCTGTGAGGTACCGCTTACCTGCGGCAACCCAGATCATATTTTGTGGTTGCATCGGTTCACCTCCAGTTATACTTTTGGCCCAGGCTATGCCATTATTGCTGGGGCCTTGCCATTACCCTCTTATATTATACCTCAAGGATGCGTTTTGTTGTTGTGCCACAACTCGCCTTTACCCCTTAGCTTCAATTCGAGAATTTGACCTTTATTCTAGTTGACTATAAAATATACTCGGGCGAGTAAACCGGGTGACCGCCCTGGCTTTGAGCTGCCAGGGAGGAAAGTCCGAGCTCCGCCGAGCAGGGTGCTGGGTAACACCCAGGAGGGGTGACCCTACGGAAAGTGCCACAGAAACACACCGCCAGCGGCTGGCTTAGCCAGTACGGGTAAGGGTGAAATGGTGAGGTAAGAGCTCACCAGCAACCAGGAGACTGGTTGGCTGGGCAAACCCCACCTGGAGCAAGACCGAATAAGAGGGCTCAACTACTCCAAAGTCTCAGGACTCTGGGGTAAGTTTAAGGTGCTCGGCCGAAGCCCTCGGGTTGGTCGCTTGACCCTGATGGTAACATCAGGGCTAGATGGATGGTCACCACTCCATGTGGAGTACAGGACTCGGCTTATAGGTTCACTCGCCCAAAAATATTTTTCAGGCTTATATGCGGCAAAGGACAGGGATGAGACTCAAGCCTTGACCAGGGGGTTATCCAAGGGAAAAACAAGGGAGAAGATAGCATCTCAGCAGCCATAAACAAGTTTGTTAAATTAGGGCTCCAGGCATAAAATAATAATGTATGTGTGACATACCCCCAAAGCTTCGTGATTTCGTTCTCTTTTGTGCTCAGAGGCGGAGCCCGGAGTGGCCGGCTATTTATGATGAAATGACCAGAGTAGCCGGAAGAAAATTGTTCCAGGGATTAGGCTACAAAGACCTTAAGCAACTGGGGTTATCCTTCTCCCTGTCTGGTATGGACAAAACCATCCAATTGGTGAAACAAGTTACCTCCCAAAACCATTGGTAAGAAGCATTTTGCAGTCCTCCATCCAAGATGATATCATCTTAACAAGCTTGAGATTGCCTCCCGCTGGCAACCGATACCAAGACCCCGATGTAGTTCAAGGAGGCTTGTTATGCGGATAGCTGTGCTTGCCGATACCCATGTGCACATGCTTGAACACCTCCCTAAAAAGATAATTGATGCCCTCTCCACGGTGGATTTGATAATCCACGCTGGAGATTTCACCGATATACAAGTGCTCAAGGAATTGAAACAGTTAAGGGAGGTAAAAGCAGTCAAGGGTAATATGGATTCAACGGAGCTAAAGACTGTACTCCCGGTCAAGGAAATAGTTGAAATAGAAAATAAACGAATTGGCATAACTCATGGCTCAGGCAGTCCTTGGGGAATAGGAGAGAGAGTAAGGAAAATGTTTGAGTCAGACCGGATTGACATTATCGTCTATGGCCATTCTCACCGATCCCAAAACAAGGTCATCGATGATATTCTTTTTTTCAATCCCGGCAAGGCCACAGATTCTTTTGGCATCCTCATGATCGATGGAGAGGCCAAAGGAGAAATAATCAGCTCTCGATGATGATTGTTTACCGTTTTATCACGATGGAGCCGTAGCCGACTACTTGGGAGAAATCGCCACTAGTGTCTCCGCTGGTGGCATATTTCAATAAACTTGCCCTTTGGGCTTTCATTTCTTTGGCTGCGACAATAGCTGAAGCAACCGGACCATACCCGCACATAGTACAATTAAGGCTCTCACAGCGCTCGTATAGCTCTTCCTCATCAAGAGCAACTATGGCCTCAATTACAGAGCCATCCTTTTCCATAGCTACAGAGTGAGGCTCATAATGCGTGAAATCGCTGCTGGCGATAATTATTAAGTTATCGCCTGCCTGGGAAATAGCCTTGCCCACCGTCCGAGCTGTTTCTATGTCTTGAGCCAACATAGTTATGGGCACAATTTTTACCTTCTTATAGAGGTGTTGGAGCCAGGGTAATTGCACTTCGATACTATGCTCATGTATATGAGCAGTCTCGTCTGCTTTGATCACCTTCCCCAATAGCCTTTGGGCAAGCTCTTTGTTTATTTCCACCTCACCCAAGGGCGTGCTCCAGCCAGCTCCTGCCCATAGAGAAACAGGATACCCATACCCGGTGTGGTTAGGACCAAGTATCACTGCGGTATCGAATATTCCATCATCAGCAAGCTCCTTATAGGCATGGGCTGCTACTGGCCCCGAGTAATAATAGCCAGCATGGGGGGCAACGATAGCCACAATCTCCCTCAGACCTTTGCTATTCACCCGGGGTATAGCTCCCGGTCCAAGCTCATGCTTGTAGCACCATTCAATTTGTTCTTCTAATTCTTTGGCAGTGCCGGCATAAAACATACCGGAAACAGCAGGTTTTCTTATCTTCATGAGACACCCCCGCAAAGCAGGACTACCCTTTAGGCTCTCTTTTTGTCCTTTTTCTGGTCTTTTTCTCGACCTCCTCAGCTTCTCCCTCGGTCTTTCCTTTGCTCTCCTCTGCGAGCTTCTCTATCTCCAGCCTGGCTTGGTCACGGTACCAGCGGTGTAACTCGTCCAGAGCTGGTGGGAAGATACTGAACACCTCTATATCACTAGGAAATTGCACCGAGTGTCCCTCTCTAATGAACAGAAGCCCAGCCTCATCGTCTTTAAGCGTCTCGCTTATCTTTTTAGCCATAAATTCATTTCTCTTCTTTGTCGCCTCAACATAAAATTCAGAAACTTTACTTGCCACCTTATCGCTTATAAAGCCAAGCATCAGGCATCTCTGCCAGTCCATGGCCTCTTCAAATAATTCCCTTTCTTCAACTGCTTCAAAGATAGCGCCATTAGCGCACTGAGTTTTAGCAATTTGATAACTGCTTGGGTTCAGCCTCTCCGTAGTCGTCATACCATCCTCACCAGATTGAAAGATTGATTCGTGGTAAACCCGGTTTACCCTCCCGATCTTCGACGCTAAATTGGTTAGCTGTTCTGTTACCTGTTGCCAATAACGAATACATTTTTCTTTATATTCATCAAGGGCTTCCTCGCCGGAATATACAAGTGGGACGAGGTAAAGCTTCTTTCCCTGTTTGAAGCGCTCAACTTCAAGCCTCTCTATTTTGCCTAATTGCTCTGGCATGGCTATTTAGCTCCCAACAAAGAAGTCCCCCGAATCCTCAGGAAACTTTATATCGGAATGGGCTTAAATGGAAAAGAGCAAAGCAGACTTTTCATGGGTGCTGCTCATCAGGCTCTCCTTCTTTTCCCCAGTCCTGCATCATCTTCTTGATTCGCTGGGCAAGTTTGGGATCCTCCTTGAGACGCTGAGTAAATACAGGGCAGCTCTGAAGAATCATCTCCTGACTCATAGAGGCCATATTTTCCATAATCTGGTCTAGTTCGCTTTTGGCTTGTTCAGGTAGATTTGTCCCCTGCATCGCTATCCTGAACTGCGCGATATCCTCAATGCTAACCTGGACCGGAATTAGGCAGTTTTTATACCAGGGGCACTCCTTACATCTGATAAGCGCCGTGACTTCATCTAAAATATCACCCATTTTTGGTCCTCCTGGTTAATGTAATTTTAGCACTTTTCCTTGATATAAAGGAAATTAAATTCCTTGAAACTGGTTATTAATCACCGCGTGTCATTGTGAGGCACGCAGTGCCGAAGCAATTTCACAGCGGGGTCCTTCGTTTACGCTCGGAACATGCTCCACAATCCACAAAATAACCACGAAGGTATTCTCCTTCGGCTCAGGATGACAAGTAGATATTACTAATCAACTTCAAATCGCTTGTTTTAAGTAATTGATTCCTTGTGTTATAATAAATCAGCGCCAGTGACAGCAGGTACCCTGAGGGTTTAAATAACTTGCCTGCCGAGGCTTAGGTTAACCCTGTGTTCGCTGGCACAGGGATTTTTGTTATAGACTTCCTCTCCCATGACGGGAGGGAATTAAAGAAAGGGCGAATATGTTAAGAGAAAAGAAAGTGCAAATAGTAAGCAATCTAGCCGATGATTTGTCGCGGAGCACTATTATCATCGCTACTAATTACCAGGGCCTGCTTGCTAAACAAATGGCTGAGTTGCGTAATGCGTTGGCAAAAGCAGGTGTCGAGTATCATGTGGTCAAAAACAGTCTGGTCTATCGTGCCGCTGACCATGCAGGTAAGCCACAACTGAGGGATATAATCGAAGGTCCTGTGGCTCTGGCCTTCGGCTACGAGGACATAGTTAATATAGCTAAAGCCCTTAACCAATATATCAAATCCGCGGCATTACCTTTACAAATTAGAGGAGGACTGTTAGGGGACCGAATTCTGCTTCCAGAGGAAGTGGTAAGCCTGGCTAATTTGCCAACTAGAGAAGTTCTCATCTCTAAACTAATTGGACAATTACAAGCCCCCGTAGGAACTTTACATAATATTCTTAGCTTTCCCTTGCAGGGGCTTCTGAACGTATTACAAAACAGGGCTCAAACTATTAGCAAATAACAAAGGAGGACATCATGTCACCAGAAGAAGTAGAGAAAGAAGCTAAGGCAGAAGCTAAGGAAGAAGCTAAGGCAGAAGCTAAGGTAGAAGCTAAGGTAGAAGCTAAGGAAGAAGAGGTAAAGAAAGCTTCAAGGGCAAAGAAAGAAATTAAGGAAGGTGAGGCAAAGGAAGCTCCAACAGCAAAGAAAGAAGTTAAGGAAGAACAGGTAAAGGAAGCTCCAAGGGCTAAGAAAGAGGCCAAGGGTTTGACCAAGGAAGAAATTATCGCTGCCATTAAGACTATGACAGTGCTGGATCTGGCTGATTTGGTCAAGGCCTTGGAGAATGAATTCGGGGTTAGTGCTGCCCCTGTAGCAGTAGCAGCGACGGCAGCTGCTCCTAGTGAGCAAGCAGAAGCACCCTCAGTGGAGGAGAAGACAGAATTCACCGTCACCTTAAAGAGCTTTGGCGAGAAGAAAATCGAAGTTATCAAGGCGGTGCGTGAGGTAACCACTCTGGGATTAAAGCAAGCTAAGGATTTGGTAGAAGCTGCTCCGCAGATAGTAAAAGAAGGCGTCCCCAAGGAAGAGGCCGAAACAGCAAAGCAGAAATTAGAAGCTGCTGGAGCGACTGTAGAGATTAAGTAGGGTCATCTCAAAATTTTCGAATTCTTGAGGGGGAGGTTGAGTAACATGCTTCAGGGCAGTTACCAAGTTATCTTAGGGATGGGAGGATTTTTCCTCCTCCTGGGTATTATTTTTATTCTCGGGAACAAGAGGGAAAAGAAAAAATATTACAACTCTATTTTGCTAACCCGAAGAGATATTAAGGAGACTATAACCCATGAACACGAGCGTTTCTGGCTACACGCCTGGCAAATAGGAGGTAGGATTTCCCTTATCGTGGGTATTGTACTGCTGATTATTGGCGG
>DATKVL010000442.1:0-2684 GCA_035530115.1 Dehalococcoidia bacterium
ACTCAGCAAGGTCTAAAGCTGCTTGAATCCCCCCTATACCCCCACCTACGACAAGAACTGCCCCTATTTTGCCATTTCCGTTTTGCTTTCCCATAATCACACCTTTATATTACAATCTCTGTAATGCTTCCGCGGCAAGCCCGGAAGGCTCTACTTCCGTTCCTCGAGACCGCGAGTCAACGATTGCACTCACCATTTCATGGCGTAATCTCTGGCAGAAGACATCGATTTCCTTTATCTTTTCAACAAAAGACGGGGCGACGTATCCTTCTCTAACTGCTATGCTCCTTAGAGCCTTCATGATATCGGCAAAATCAACATTCTGAGGACAGTGTCCCTGACAGTTATAGCACTGGATACAGAACCAGATAGTGTCTGAAGAAAGGACTTCTTTCCTCATCCCCAAAAGCACCATACGAATTATCCGGCGGGGATTGAATTTCTGGTCGATATCAGCAACAGGGCAACTTGCAGTGCAGAGGCCACAGGCGAAACAAAGCTTAATATTTTCTCCGCCTGGCTCATTGGCAACATCGTACTTGAATTTGGTATCCTGTTCATTCAAAGCTATAGTCATTTTCGCCTCCTTAATTCCCACTCGAGGGAAGAATCTTATAGTAGTCCAGCAGCTCCCAATATCTCGGGAACTTTTCCCTCCCGTCCGATAAACATGATGTGCACTCCATCACAGACTTTCTCTTCTTTTATTTGCTTTATCATCCGGGCAGCTATTTCTATTCCTTTAGCAACTCCTGTTCCCTTCGGAGCTTGAGCCAGTTCGTCAATTAGATGTTGAGGAATAAAAATACCCGGGACGTTCTCATTCATGTACGCAGCCATCTTTGCACCGATAACAGGTACTATGCCGGCAAGGATTTTAACCTTTTCATCTATATTGCGGACGAATTCTGTAAATCTCTTTAGTTCATCAAGTTCATAAACCGCCTGTGTCTGAATGAAACTAACCCCCGCCTTGAGCTTCTTTTCAACCTTGATAAGCTGCGGCTCTAGGGGATCGGCTGAAGGAGTAGCTGTTGTTCCAATACAAAAGTCAATGCCTCCGTCAAGTTCATTGCCCGCCATGTCTTTGCCGGAGTTCAAGGTGTGAACAAGGTGGATGAGCTGCACTGAATCGAGATCGAACACTTGCTTGGCTTCCTTATGGTCACCAACATCAATGGAATCACCAGTAAGGCAAAGGACATTATTTACTCCTCGGGAGTAAGCGAAAAGGAGATCTGCTTGAATTGCCAGACGGTTCCTGTCTCGGCAAGTTACTTGAAATACTGGCTCGCCACCATGTTCCTTAATCAAGAGGCAAATTCCCAAGGAGGGATCGCGCATCACGGAGCTTTGATTATCAGTCACATTTAGACCATCTACCTTATCCTTGAGAAGCTCAATATGCTCTATTGCCTTTGACACATTGGAGCCTTTTACTGGCCCCACCTCACCTGTTACAACGAAGTCCTTTGTTTTAAGAATTTCTCTAAAAGGTTTTGCCATCCTTCACCCCCTTAAGCTTTTACCGCCTGGACTTTGCCGGGCCTTTTCACCGCCCGAAAATTCTTCGGCGCGTAGTATTTCCGCATCAGGTCAAGTCTACCTTGCTTTTCCAGCCTGCGATAAATCAGAACCCAAGCACAATCCTTCTCTGGGTCTATCTCGCACTTTCCTCCCTTTCGCGTACCACCACAGGGGCCATTAAGAAGCCCTTTGGCACAGCGAACTATAGGGCAAACACCTCCCGTTCGATCTAGAAAACAATCACCGCAAGCACCACACATTTCCACCCAAAGCCCTTCTTTTTCTGGCATCCCGATAAAGGTAGTGTTAACTGCCGGGAACACCGGCTTGTCCTCAAACATCTCCGCCATCGTTTGCACTCCCGACCCACAGGCTAACGAGAGAACCGCTTCAACTTCAGCAACTTTATCCTTAATCTCTGCTACCATCTCCCTTTCACATTGTCTTTCCACTGTAGCCTCGAGGGTCACAATCTCATTCCCCTCTGCGCTTCGAGCTAGCTTGAGTTGTGAAGCAAGTATTGCCACCTCCTTTTCTCCACCAACCCAGCAGACGGTGACACAGGTCCCACAACCCGCCACAAGCACTTTCTTGTAGGGGGCAATTAATTGCTTGATCTCTTCCATAGGTTTTCGTTCAGCGATTATCATCTTGCCTCCTCGGACTCTTTTATTCTCTTGGTTATCTTGTTTGCCGCTCTGACGAACTTGTGGGGCTCATTAGGAGCAAGGTTAAGCATGTCCACAGTTCTGTTGTCCATCCCGACTTCTTTCAAGAGCATTTCCGAATATTTTGCTCTTTCCTTTGCTCTCGTATTCCCGGTGATGTGACGGCAAGCACCATCCTCACATCCCAACACCAGCACCGCCGTGGCGCCCCTCTCAAAAGCTTTCAGGATGTGAATCACATCTACTCGACCAGCGCAAGGAACCCGGATTACCCGCAAATTCTCTGGGCAGTCGAGTCTTAGCTTTCCTGCCAGATCCGCGGCAGGATAGGCAGAATGTTCGCAGCAGAAAGCTACAATTTCCTTGCTCATGGCGCTCCTATGGCCTCAATTTGAGCCACGATTTGTTCATCGGTATAACCTTCAAAGTTTATTGCCTTGGCCGGGCAAATAGCAGCGCAGATGCCACAAGCATCGCAAGCGAGGTCTG
>DATKVL010000443.1:0-4257 GCA_035530115.1 Dehalococcoidia bacterium
CCCACTACCAGAAATTCCAGGATACCACATTCTCGTACGTCCTGTCTCTGTTAAACAGGCAACAAAGGGCGGTATTATTCTTCCTGACTCAACCAAATCGGACATGGCTTATCTTACAACAGTGGGTCGTGTTTTAAAAATAGGGAACCTAGCTTACCAAGATTCTAAGTTTGATGGTAAGCCTTGGTGTAAGGAGGGAGACTATGTGTGCTACGGCAAGCATACAGGCGATAAGTTTTTGTATAAAGGTGTCCAACTCTTACTTCTCTTTGATGATGCTATTAAAATGGTAGTGAAAGATGCAAAAGATTTAGACCCAACATTTAACTTATCAAATTAATTTACAGTGTTGCTATTGTGACACAGTAATTTTTACTATATAATATACTACATCAGCGTTATTCGTCTTATTCGCTGAGGACGTTAAACAGGAGAATATAAAATGGCAGAGACTGAATGGTCTACTATTACACCTGAAAAGGGTGAACCCCAAGAAAAAATTGAATTTGAAATTGAAGGTCAGGAAGAAGAGGAGACTCCATCTGTTGAAGCATCAGCAGAAGTAGAAGCTCCCAAAAAACCTGAGATAGAAATTGAACAGGAAGAAGAACCAGCTGTTACGGCTGAAGCTTCCGAAGAAGAAGAAGAGAAAGCCGTAGAAGGTGTTGAAACCTCTGGCGCTCAGAAAAGAATAAGGCAGCTTGTCAGTCAAAAGAAAGAGCGTGAAGCTGAGATTGAAAAACTTCTTGAAAGCAACAAGCAAATGCAGCTTGCGCTTGAACAACAGAAACAAGAATATTTTGAGGCTGTTGGAACTAACCTTAAAAGTTCTGAAGCACAGATTAATGAAAAGCTTGTTATCGCTAGAGATTCTTATAAAAGAGCAATTGATAGTGGTGATTCAGATTTAATCTTACAAGCACAAGAGTATTTAAATAATGCACAGCAAGACGTAGTTCGTTTAGCCGATGCAAAGAGACAGTATGAGGCGCTTACTCCAGCACAGAAAAATGCTGTAGCTGAACAGCAAGTGACCCAACAACAACAAGCAGCCCCTGAGACTTACAATGGTTACGGCCTTAAAGCATATCAGTGGGCAGCAAGTAATGAATGGTTTAATCAAGACCAGATTCTTACAAACGCTGCATTGGTTATTGATGCACAACTTAAAGAAGAAGGTTTTGACCCAGAGGAAGATGAGTACTATCAAGAGATTGATAGACGCTTAGCAGAAAACTTCCCACAGAAATTTGGCAAAGCTACCGAAGAAGTAGTGGCCGAACAACCCCGTAAGAAGTCTACGTCAACGGCTTCTCAAGTAGTAGCTGGAGCTTCGCACACTTCAGCATCCCCTTCTAATAAGAAAGTTAAACTCTCGCAAGAAGATGTACGACTCGCACAAAAATGGGGAATTACACTTGAACAGTATGCTGCTGAAAAGCTGAAAGTTGAATCAGCTGGTGAAGGCGAATATACAACAATTAACAGATAGTTGCGAAAGGATACATAGATATTATGGCACGAAACACTACACGTGAACACCAGACTCGTGAACTGGATACAAGAGAAACAGATGACTACGAATACGTTGAACCGAACCTTTTAGATATTCCTCAGTTTGTCACACACAGATTTGAAGACCAAGGAATGAAACTACGTTGGATACGCATCTCCCTTAAAGGTAAAGACGACTATACAAATGTTGGCAAGCGATTAGCTGAAGGCTGGGAGTTTGTTTCTCTGGACGAAGTACCTGAATTAGGACACACCTCTATGGTTAGAGACGAAGGTCGTTATTCTGGTACTGTTTGCCGTGGGGACTTGGCTCTTGCCAAAATGCCCATTAGACGTGCAGAAGCACGGCAACGTCACTTTGAAAACGCATCTGCAGAAATGGTTGACGCAGTTAACTCTCAACTTGAGAATGCTTCAGACCGCAAGATGCCTGTTCGAAACCAAAGTAAAACAAACGTAACCAGAGGCCGCACACCGTCTTTCGATTAGACAAGTGGAGTCTGGTTATTTCATTCACATAGAATTAAGGAGAATAAAACATGTCTGCTACTAAAGTAACTGGACTTTCACTCTCTCGTATTCGTGGTGGTTCGCCAAACAGTCATGCCCTGAACTCTTATCCTATTGCTTCAGGCGCAACCGCAATGTATACAGGTACTCCTGTGCGCCTTGCATCTGGTACGCTTACACCATGCGTAACTACAACTGAGGTTCCAATCGGAACTTTCCAAGGTTGCAGCTACGTTCAAGACGGGACACCAACTTTTAAATCTTACTACTCTGGCGTGTCTGCTTCAGACATCGTTGGTTTGGTAAATGACAATCCTAACCAAACTTATATCATCTCTACAAACGTATCTGTAGCTGCTGGTATTGTTGGTCGTAACGTAGAAGCCAGTGCAATCGCTGCTGGTTCTGCTTTCACAGGACGTTCTTCAATCGTGGCTACTACATCAGCTGGCGGCACAGGTAAAGCAACTACTGGTCTTTTCCGTGTCCTTGGTATTGTAGATGAGCCAGGCAACGAATATGGCGATGCCTACACAAAACTGGAAGTAGTCTTCAACTATGATGCTGCTGATTACCAGAATGCTGTAGTATCTGCTGTTGTAACAACAACCAACTAAGGGAGATAATTAAAAATGGCTATTAATAGAGGAAGTATTTCCAAAGAGCTGCTCCCAGGTCTGAACGCTGTATTCGGCGTTGAGTATGGGGAAGTCTCTGATGAACATGCACCGTTGTTTGATACTGAAAATTCAGACCGTGCATTCGAAGAAGAAGTTCTCTTCACAGGCTTTGGCACTGCACCTGTAAAAGGTGAAGGTGCTGCTGTGTCTTATGATGACGCACAAGAAAGCTACACTGCTCGTTACACACACGAGACTGTTGCTCTTGGCTTCGCCATCACAGAAGAAGCAATGGAAGATAACTTGTATGACACATTTGCTAAACTGCGTGCCAAAGGTCTGGCTCGTGCGATGGCAAACACCAAACAAGTTAAAGCTGCTGATGTATTCAACAACGGCTTCAACAGTTCATATGCTGGTGGCGATGGTCAACCATTGTTCTCAGCAACCCACGGCACGATTGGCGATGGCAACCAAAGCAACCTGCTTTCAGCCGCTGACCTTTCAGAAGCATCTCTTGAGACTGCATTGATTTCAATCTCAAAAATTAAAGATGACCGTGGTATCCTGATTGGTGCGCAAGCCGAAAGCCTGCACATCCCTTCAGACTTGGCATTCACTGCAGACCAAATTCTGAACTCTGCTTTGTCAACGACTGTAGTTACGAACAGCACAACTGGCGTAACGAATGTTAACGACATCAACAGCATTCGGAACCAAGGTCTTGTTCCTGGTGGCTTCTACGTAAACCGCCGCTTTACGGACACCAATGCCTTCTTCATCAAAACTGATTGCCCGAACGGTACAAAAATGTTTGTACGTTCACCGCTTCAGACTAAGATGGAACCAGACTTCGACACTGGCAACCTGCGCTTTAAAGCTCGTGAGCGTTACAGCTTTGGTTGGTCAGACTGGAGAGGTTTCTTCGGTAACGCTGGTGCATAAGCACTAGTCTACTGATAGACTAAAAATAGAAGGGCGTGGGAGTTGTATCCTGCGCCCTTTTTTAGTATAATATAGCTAACGTAGTTTTATTATAGGAGCGAACAACATGTCGGCAAATCTCAGAGTAGCATATGTTACTTGCAATACAACACTGGTTAATACCGCTGTGGATACAGTTAGTGGTGTATCTTTGAAGGGTACACGCATTAGAGGCGTTCACGCACAAGGCGTTGGCGAGTTTACTATCACTGGCACATCTGTTGACCCATTTGGCAACAACAATGGTGGTATCATTAAGTTTACTAACACAACCAATTCAGATGTAACTGAAGCCTATCTTACAGACGCAGGTGTCCGTATGGGCGGCACAGTAATTGTCGAGTGTCCTACAACTGCATCAACGGTAACAATTTATTATGGCTAATTACACATATCTTGTAAATGATATTATTCAAGCAACTGAGAATGATGGTTCTGAGTTTGCTGCCTATATTCCAAAAATGGTTAATCGTGTTGAAGATAGATTAACTAAAGCATTAGACGATTACGGTTTAGTGACTGCTACATCTATTGCCCTTACATCAGGAACAAACACCCTTACATTACCAGATGGAACTCTTATTATTAAGAACCTACATATTAAAGATGCAGGAAGTAAAATTGCACT
>DATKVL010000444.1:0-3128 GCA_035530115.1 Dehalococcoidia bacterium
ATTAACGGCAAATATTTTTCCCTTTGCTCTTCGGTACCGAACATCATCAGGCAGGGTCCTACCCATTGTGTTCCGCTTATGCCCATCCATGCCCCCGGTATCCCCCAGTAGGCTATCTCCATTTCGTATATTGTTTGCTCCAAGAGAGATGCACCACGTCCACCATATTTCTCTGGCCAGCTCATAACAAGCCAGCCCTTTTGTGCCAGTTTTCTGGACATGGATACTTCGAACTCAAAATCTCTGTACTCCCCATCAATCAAGGTGTTTCGCACCAAATCCGGAGGTAACTCAGCTTCAGCAAACTTGCGAATTTCTTCCTTCAAGGCTAGTTCTTTTTCGCCCAGTCTAAAGTCCATTCTTACCTTCCTGGAAATTAATTGTCCAAGGTGTAGCGCCTTTGCCCTTATTACACTGCAAGCGATGATTCAAACAACAAAGCACATTGCCCAGCCAGACAGACCAAATTGTAGTGATAACTGTTACTGTCCAGACTTTCACACAACCAGTTAAAGCACCGATTCCCAAACATGTGACTACAAATTGAGCCTGTTGATAGCACACAGCGAGCCATTACTTTGCTTGGGGCGGGTCTGGATTTACCAATTCTTTGGTCATCGTTCCTGGCATGAACCTGAATAGCTCATCAATCGTCCATCTGCCAGCTTTAACCAGCTGCTTTTCCAATACCGGCTCTGAATAGAGCCCAATTCGGCCTCTTTCTACATAAAATGTCCGCCCATTGACATTAGCAGCATCATCAGAAGCGAGCCATACCACCAGAGGAGCAATATCTTCAGGCTTCATTTGTTCAAACTTGACCATAGTTTCTGGTCGAGCTTTCTTCATTTCGTCGCTGAGGGTAAGCCGGGTCCCAGCGTTAGGCCGAATACAATTACACGTCACACCATACCGGCCTATATCCCGGGCTACCTTTCTTGTTAAGCCGACAATTCCCTCTTTAGCTGCACCGTAATTAGCCTGCCCATAAGTAGTAGCATTGAGACCTGCTACAGACGAGGTATTTATTATTCGTCCATATCTCTGCTGGCGGAATAAGGGGCTCACTGCTCTGATGGTATAGAAATGACCATAGAGGTGCACTTTGAGTACTAAATCCCAGTCTTCCTCGTTCATGTTGAACAGCATTCTGTCACGTAGAATCCCGGCATTATTGACCAGTATATCAACCTTACCAAAGTTGTCTATGGCAGTCCTTACAATGTTCTCTCCACCCTGCATAGTGGCCACTGAGTCATAGTTGGCAACTGCCTCTCCGCCCAGTTTTTTAATCTCTGCCACTACCTCATCCGCTGGTGAACGTGCTGCCCCAGAACCGTCAACAGCACCTCCCAGATCATTTACTACTACCTTAGCCCCTTCCGATGCTAAAGCCAGGGCTTCTCCTCGACCAATGCCTCGTCCGGCACCAGTAACTATAGCCACTTTACCTTCAAGTCTCTTCGCCAATGTCAGCCTCCTTGTATGTTCTTTCCAAATTCCCAAATGGCAGACAGCTTGTAGCCAATAAATCTCTGGTTATAACGGAGTTAAACACTTAGGCTTACATATACATTCCAGAAGAAACATTCAGCACCTGTCCCGTAATAAAAGCAGCGTCATCTGAAGCCAGGAATAGAACAGGCTTTGCAGCATCTTCAGGCGTCATTGGTTTAACTTGAAAGAGAATCATATCCCTTACTTTCTTGGGTATACCCACTGACTCTCCAGCAACTTCTTCCTGCTGCGTCTCTTTTTCTCTGGTCAACCGGGTATCTACGAAGCCATAGGCAACGACATTACAGGTAACACCAAACCGTCCCCATTCTCTGGCTACAGTTTTGGTCAGCCCGATAAGACCCGACTTAGCAGCAGAGTAGTTAATCTGGCCGATGTTTCCCATCAGTCCAGCTACGGAAGCCACATTAATTATTTTGCCATTGTGTTCTGTCTTCATCATATATTTTGAAGCTGCTCTGATACAGTTAAAGGTCCCCTTGAGACTAATATCAACACATATGTCCCATTGGGCATCCGTCATTTTATGAATTAAAGCATCTCTGGTAAGCCCGGCATTATTGACCAAAATATCTATTTTGCCGAACTTCTCCACTGCCTTGTCCATGACTTTCTGACAATGTTCGAGCTTCGTCACATCACCAGCACAACCATCAGCTTTTCCTCCGGCAGCTTCAATTTCTTTGACTACCTCCATAAGCGGCGCCTCATCAATATCACTCACAAAAACAGCAGCACCTTCTTTGGCAAACAGCACGGCATCAGCCCTGCCTATGCCCCGCCCCGCCCCTGTGATAACCGCTACTTTCCCGTCTAGTTTTCCCATTTTTACCTCCTTGAACTTTGTTCTCCTGAAAACACGGGCTCCATTCAGTATTTACAGGAAACTGCCTCTAAATAGCTATCAAAACCAATATTCTCGCTTATTCCCTTTTTCGTGTGGGTAAGGCAACTAGGGCTGAGCCAGGCGTTGTCTTTTCTCCCTTTCCATTTTCCACCCAAATCTCGCACTCAACAAGGTGCTCACCACCCTGTTCATATTTCTTGGTCACTTTGCCTTTACACCACCAAGTTTCGCCATCATGAGGCTCTTCTCTCGTCTTCATTTTCCGGGGATAATCCATACCGCGGTATTGGCAGGACAATTTCTTGAGTTTTCCCTGCTCTCTAATCCAATCAGTCATCAAGTGTCCTAACCAGGCACGCTTAAGCGCGCCATGTACAATGGGAGCACCTACGCCCATAGCTTTAGCGAAATCATCGTCATAATGCAAAGGGTTAAAATCCCCCGATGCCCCCGCCCACTGGACTAACATACGAGTTGTAGCAATCTTAGCCAATGGTGTTATCTCAGTGCCTACTTCAACATCCTCATAATAAACTTGTTTAACCATCTCTCCTCCAAAAAATAAAGTAGTTAGAACAGGCTAAAACATGATAAATGTCGACCAACCTTTGAGCGCCACATTGCCCTTTGGGTTCACAAGCGTAGTCTCCAGTGTGTTAAACAGGGTCTTGCCCAGTCTGGTTTCGCGCTCGGTTATACTGGCAATTTTAGTTGTGGAAGTTAATACATCGCCAGCACCAATGGGTTCAATGAATTCGAATTC
>DATKVL010000445.1:0-1033 GCA_035530115.1 Dehalococcoidia bacterium
CTGTTCCGAGATGTATTGAAGACGTGCCTTCGTGCTATGAAAGAGCGGCGCTTATACGGGTCTGAATGGGAACACGAATACGGCTCACTATGGGACTGCGAAGATAGGATGATCGAAGCCGCCATCGTGGGCACGAAAGGATCCTCCGATGGACAGTAAAGAGATACGCGAGGCGAGGGGGCTGCTCGTATGAGCAAATACAACCATAGTAAAATATCTATGATTTTATGCCGAAAGGTATAATCACTGTTGGATGGATCGAGTCGCAGTCTACCGCCTACGGCACTAGACTGACACTCGACCAAGCCGGGCCAAGGAGGTTTTATGAAAAAGATGCTTTATGTCGTTACTATGTATCGCTGGGGTGATCGGGAATGTCACTCGTATGTACTCGGCGTATATTCTACAAAGACCAAGGCAGAAAAAGCCGGTCAGAAAGAAAAAGAATATCGCGGAGGTACAAAGTACTACCCCGAATGTATAGAAGTTCCAATGGACGCCGAGTACGGATCAGGTTTCAAAACCATCATTGCTCTTGAGCATAACCCTTACATGACCCGGCATCCAACACAGAGTTCGACCTGACAATCAGTAGATTGCAGGTCAACTCAATGTTAGGCGTACGCTCTGCCGCGTTTCGCCTACGGCAAAAGCGCGGACAACGCGCGGGAGGAAATATGTTAAGGGCTTGTCCGAAGTGTGGTGAGACTTTAATTGAATTGGAAGAGTGGTCGTGTGGAGACGACCCGACTCCAGCTTATCGTTACCGATGCGCTAATTTAGACGCATGGGACGCATGGTGGGATACGCCGGAAGAGGCTGAGGCTGATTGGAATAAGACGCCTAACACAGATTTCAACCTGACTCAGCCTGCGGCTTTGCAGGTTAAATCAATGTTAGGCTGACAAACAACCAGATAAGCCAAATGCGCTTATCTGGATAATTTGCAAAGGAGGTTCTATATGAACTTTGAAGGGATTTCACAGGCTTGTATGTTGGTCTTCGACACTCTGCGTGATGACGAAGAATCGCA
>DATKVL010000446.1:0-3520 GCA_035530115.1 Dehalococcoidia bacterium
CAACATCGCTCTAATCAAGACCATAGAAAGCGAATTGAACACCAACCTCCTGGTACCACCACACCCTCAGATTATTACCGCTCTTGGCGCCGCCATAATCGCTACAACATCAGCGACTCAGGAATCGAGCAAAAAGCAGAAAAACTAGGCCCTTCCGGGTCAAAGACCCCTCCTGGGCAAACGGCAAATGGCTTTCGAATACTCTGCTGGCTGTAAGCGAATATGAGGACAAGGTCTTGACAAGAGCTGAGGAGAGTTGTAGCATTCCACCGTAGTCGATTTGTTCGAAAACGACTGACCCGATACAGTAAGCAGAGGTTCATCAAATTCGGAGGGGTAGATGAAAGCAGTAATCACGAGTGTTGTGGTAGCCATTATCCCAGTCTTAATCTTTTCCTTGCCAGCTCTGGCCCAGGAGAGCGGCACCATAACCATCACTATGACAGGAGTCAATGAGATTTCCATCAGCCTGGATAAAACACAATGGCCGCTAGGAGAAGTGGCTGCAGGCACAGAGTACATGACAAGCCCGCCGATAGAGTGGTGCACTTTGACTGTAGAGGGCAATTGTAATGTGAATACCTTTATCGTGGGAGAGGATGCTGAATGGGTGGGTAATCCCAGCGCCTATAAGTGGACTTTGAGCAATGATGGCACTAATGGGGAAAATGTGTACGGGTTATGGTTCCGCATATCTGGCGATACCGCACGGGGTTATGTCCCTATCACTAAGACAGAAGGCGAATTTTGGCCTTATGCTGGTGGCTCAAGCTTGGCTCCCGGTGACACCAAGCAATTTGGCCTGAAATTGCTAACGCCGACCTACTTCGTAGGTAACAGGCAGATGCAAACTCAAATCACCATAAGCGCAGTGGCTGCCTGATGGTAGGGCACATTAAACTAGCTGGGCTCATTGCCGCTTTACTGGTCATCTTCCTACCTTCTTTTACTCTGGCTCAGGACTTTAACTTTGGCGTCTCCCCCGCCGAGGTAAAAATCGATACCTTGTCCCCGGGAGAGGCAACAGAATTCGAACTGACCATTCACAATAAGGATGAGGTAGCTCATAATTTTACCATCGCTGCCTTTCAGCCTCCGGAAGAGGAAAGAAGGGAAGAGAGGTCTGAATTCCCCGATGATAGCTGGATAAGCTTTTCCTCTCCAGAAATCGAAGTAGCCGCTAATTCTGAGGCCAATGTAACGGTAACGGTAGTTGTACCGCGAGAGCAAAAATGGGCAGGCGAGGACTGGGAGACATGGCTGGGAGTCGCCGCCGAATCCAGTGACCTGTTGGCTGTAAAGTTATATGTTCGCTTGCTGGTGTCCACAAACCCCGTAGTGGAAGCCAGGCCCAATGCCGGATTGGTCGCCGGGATTGTCGCGGGCATAATACTTCTTGGCTATGGTAGCTATTATTACTTCAGGCGCAAAACCAAGCCCGAATGACCGTTAAGCTTCAGCGCACGAGGCTATAGCCCCATCGTGAACAAACCCAAATGTCAAAATCCAAATGACAACTGAAATCCAAATGCTTGAATGTCAAACCTACTCAGTTTTGTGATTTGGACTTTGAGCTTCGTTTGGCATTTGAGCTTTGTCATTTGTCATTGCCGGCGCAAAGAGACTGCCACGTCCCGCTGAATCGGGTTCGCTATGACCAAGAGGTAATGATAGGTATCCGGGTTCATTTTCCGAGGGTCATAGTACTATTTTCTACTGCAAAAAGTACAAATGGGTGATTCCCATAAACCTTGCTGGCTGATATCCTGAAAATACTGCGGCAACAGGATGTAATAAATATGGGCGACATGAAAGTAGCTGATTCTACATCTCAAAGTTATGAAGCTAAGCTGGTCGAGAAGCTGCGCTCGGGCGACAGCACAGCCATGGAGGAATTCTATAATATTTATAGGAGCAGACTCTACACTCTGGTATTGGAACAAGTAGACCGAGACCAGGCCGTAGCTGAGGATTTGGTTCATGAAACATTCCTTGCTGCCCTGGGTTCACTGGATAAATTCCGTGGTGACAGCCAGCTTTATACCTGGCTGCGCAGTATCGCATTTCACAAGATAAATGACTTTTATCGTCGCAAGGTGCGAGAGCCTAAAACCAAGGAATCGTCCCCCGAGTTTGATGCCATGAAGCAGCTGGAGCAAATCGGGAACGATGAACCAGCGCCCCTCACTGTGCTGGAGTCCGAAGAGGTTCGCCAGTCAGTTCACCAGGCTTTGGGGGACTTGCCTCAGGATTATCAAGAGGTGCTGGTATTGAAATACCTCGAAGAGATGCCCGTGCTAGAGATAAGTCAGGTTATGGGTCGTTCACCAAAGTCGGTTGAGGGATTGCTGTCGCGGGCCCGGAAGGCTATGCGGGCTAACCTGGAGGAAAACAACCACAAACCCTGATTATAGCCCCCCTCATAATTTCAGTACAGAATCCCCATCCAGCTTATATAGCTGTTTAATTTTGGTCTAGCTTTGGATTCAGATTTGTCTTGAGTATCCAGGGAATTCTTCACCTCCAAATTCTGTAGTGCGACCTTTCAGGGTCGTGCAGCACGAGGCTAAAGCCTCGGACGTCACTGCGAGTACCTGAAAAGTGCGCTGCAATCCCCTGCCCCTCCACGAGATTGCTTCGGCTGACAAAGTCAGCCTCGCAATGACAGAAGAGAAGTGCCATTTCGAACCCTTCACTCCCATGTCATTCTGACCCTGAACGAAGTGAAAGGGAAGAATCTCATAGTGCTCGAGCAGACTCCGCAAGCAATCTCAAGAAATTGCCACGCCTTCAGCTCGCAATGACCCCCAATGATGTAGTCCCCTCCCAATCTGCGGGAGCCCGTAAAGGGCTCCCGCTTCGATGGGAGGAAGTCAAAGTGAAGGTAAAGATGAAGATATTGTCTCTGTTACCGCCTGGAAAGCGTTGACCAGTCCCTGCCCCACACCATCCCGAGCGATGGGAGTACAACTATTTTCAATAGCCCATCGCACCTCGTCATTGACTGCGCCGTTGCCGTTGCTATCCTCAGCGACACTGAAAACCAGGGCAGCTACGCCTGAGACATGGGCCCCGGCTGCCGAGGTGCCAGTCTTATAGCCATATTGATTCTGGGGCAATTCAGAGTAAATGTTAAAGCCTGGAGCAGCTACATCCACCCAGTCGCCATAGCTGGATAACAAAGCTAAGGAATTGTTTTCATTGGTGCCAGCCACCGCAAGGCAATTGACATAATAAGCCGGATAGGAAGGCTCCGACCCACCTTTATTGCCCGCCGCTGCTATAAGTATCGCTCCCTGGCTCCAGGCATAGTTTACCGCTTCTACCAAATTCGGCGATGCTATCATGGACAGGCTTATGTTGATAACTTTGGCCCCGTGGTCCACCGCCCAGATGATGCCTCTGGCTACCACTGATGGCTTGCACCTTCCCGCATCATCAGCCACCTTCACATTCATTAGCCGACATTCCGGGGCGATGGCGGCAATGGTGCCTGCCATGTGGGTCCCGTGCCCATAAA
>DATKVL010000447.1:0-4563 GCA_035530115.1 Dehalococcoidia bacterium
TCTTGCTGCTGATGCTGTTGGTGTGGGTACATCAATTATAAGTAGTTATGTAGTTCTCGGGCCTATGCCGTTAAACAAAGATCCAGATAACTTTGGAAAGATAAGTATGATAAATGTTACAACTGCCGGTGGAGGAAGTGGAGGAACACAGGCTGATTCAAACGATATTCAATGTAGAATATTCACTGGTTATACGCCAGAAGAAATTATAGAAAATGTAGTAGCAAATTCGGGATTTGATTTTACTGTGACGATCCTGGGACCAGCTAAGAGATTTGGCAAAGGACAAACATTACGACAAAGGGCACGTGGAATGTATGCCGCTATCAGACTTGCCAATTCTACAGTAGATCAGTCCTGGGCATTTGAACAAGTTACAGGTATTGTTCAACCTTCAGGAAAAATGAGGTAAAGAAAATGGCAAACGGAATCCCAACTTTAGGAAACATTTATTCAGAAATGATGGGCCGGTATGCTGAAGGCGGTTCTGCTTTGAAGTCGGCATTGGGCGATATAGAAGCAGGAAAAAGAAGGGCTGTTTCAGAGGGCACACAAAATCTCATAAGCGGTGGATTGTTTGGCACGACCATAACTCCAACTGTATCTGTAGCTGCTGAAGAAACAGCCGGGAGACAACGGCTTGCTGCACGTGGATCGCAGGAACAGATGCTTTCTAATTTACAATTAGCTTTAGCTCAACTGGCTGAAAGTGCCCGTGAAACTCAGACTCAAAGAGAATTTCAATCTGCTGAAGGAGAAAAGGAACGAGCCGCAGCATACGAGCGAGCACTCATAGGTCCACGTACTCAGGTTGGCTTAACAAGAGAGGCACAACAGTATCAGGCTCAACAGGAAATGGCAGCAAGAAATGCTGCAAATTATGCCAGTGGTAGTAATTATATGGCTAATCTATTTCCTGATGTATATGGCAGACAAGGAAGTGTGTTTAGTGGCAGTAGAGGAACGACTGGTGGTGGTAGTGGAACTTATGGCGGTGGTGGTATGGTATCGGCTTCCAACTTCCCAAATTTATTTGGTGGACAGGAATCATCTTGGATTGGTCCAACGCCACAGGAACAAATTTCGGCTGCTGAAGCCAGGGGTGCTGTTTATGACGCATCAGGAAATCTTGTACGTAGTGGGGATGGTGGCATTGAACAACAGACTAAAACACAAGTAACAGCAAATTTACCTGAATCAGCACAAGAATCGGGTGGATTTGAAGCACAAGGAATAACTACTAAACAAGAGACAGATAAGTTTGGTAAACCAATATTGGTTTATTATAAAAATGGTGTACGTGTAGGATCAAGGAGTATGTAATGGGACTTGTACCAGTAATAAAACCTAATGATTGGAAAAGTGTTCAAGACGCTATTAGGAAACTTGCAACCATACGTCTTGGACCAACTGCAAGTCCAACTTTTGTAGGCGTATCTCTAACTGGATTAAGCGGTAATAGAATAGTCGCCACTGATGTTAATACTGCATTTGAATCTATAGATCTTGTAGATTGGATAGCAGGAACAGCGAATCAAATAGTTGTTACCGATGATACTGATGGTACAGTTACATTATCCATAGATGATCCATTAACTGTACCTGGTAAGGTGACAGCAGGTTCTTTTGGATCTCCGACAGATGTAACAGCAACCCGTAAATATGGGTTTGAGCTTCATTATTCTGGTAATAACTATGATGTTACTGCATTACGTTCAAGGGCACAACTTGTAACGACAAACACAACTGCTTCTGCTATAGGAGCAGAAATACAAGCTGCCAATAATGCTGGTATCAATGCTGGTGTTTTAACTGGACTTCTGGCCGAAGCTATTGGTAAGGGTTCGTCAACTATAGGCACTATGCGTGGTGCATTGATAGGAGCAGAATGGGGAGTAAGTGACGTTATAACGGATCTCCGTGCCTTGCACGTGCGAGTGCATACACGAGATGCTGGCGACGTTACTGCGGGCTATGGAATATATCTTGAAAATGAAGCTGTAGGTGGAAATGGTGAAACCCTCGATGCTGGCATATATTTTAAGGATACTAATATATCGGGTGGCAATTATGCTTTTACATACGGCATAGACTTTACTGGTGGAACTTACGCAACTGCTGATATTAAAATGTCAGCAAGCGGTGTGCTGGATGTAAATGACGGCGATATAGTAAATTTATCCGATCCTGTAAGTGCCCAAGATGCAGCTACAAAGGCTTATGTGGATAGCGGTGGTGGGGGAGCAATAGCCCATAGTTCATTGTCAGGTCTTACCGTTGGTGACGACCACACACAGTATGTCTTGAATAATGGCGAGGCTACTGATATTACTAATGGCACATTTGGCCTTACAACTACAGGTTTGGGTACGTTTGGTTCACTTACGGTTGATAATATCACTCTTGATAATGCCAACATTGATTTTGGAGCCATTGCAGCTACTCTGACTTCAATTAATGACATTGGAATTATAGCACAGACTGACCTTGCGTTGACTGGTACAGCTCAAGTGGTGATGAATGGCAATTATATCAGCATATATTCTGATAGTACCGGTATAGACATAACCTCTGCTACAGAAATAAATGTAATAGCGGAAGATGGTTCAATAGTCTTTGACGCAACAGGAGATGGCGAGGTAATATCTTTTACGGCAGAGGGATTAACTTTTATAGCGGAAGCAAGCGGAATTTCCTTCACAAGTCTTTCGTCCATGCTTTTCAGGCCGAGCGGGGATAATACCAATTATTTTGTCTTTCAGACTGCCGGAGGCGTGCCGAATCTACATACTTCAGGCAGTTGCAATCTCAAGATAACCTCTGCCGGTGGCACGATAGATTTTGACAATGATAACTTGATTGGTACAGGTTATTGCCAATTTGACTTGGGGTATAACACTGCGAGAGATGTCACATTAACTGGCGGTATGGATAGCCAATTTTATTTGAAAAAGGTTACAACGTCTTGGCTTACAATTACTGGTGATATTACGGGTAATATGACTATCTCTGCGGATGTGGCTGGAAAAAGTTTAACACTAAGCTCTGGTGCAGGTACGAATACCGTTACGGTAGCACAGGCCAAAGCTGCTTATACCCATTCACAAATAGCCGGTGGCGATTCGGTTCACGTTTCTACTACCGAGAATACTAATTGGGACGCAGCCTATGCCCATATCTCAAATAATGGCACAGACCATTCTTACATTGACCAAGACGTTACTACTACCGGCACGCCGCAGTTTGCATCGGCAACCCTTACGGGCGCAACTCCGCTGGACCTCACCAACGGCACACCCATTATAGACTACGGCGATGCGGGAGCAATAGACTACTTGAATTTTAAGGGCAATGGCACTATTGCAAATCAGGTCCAGTTTTCCGCAGCGGGCTACGCTAATGTTTTTGGTCTTACATTAACATCCGTGGGGTCGGCGTTTGCAACCGCCGGAAACCTGTCTTTTTCTTCTTTTGATCAAGCCATAAGTTTTTCGGCAGCTACGGCGGGGAAAGATATAACCCTGGCTTCGCCGAGCGTGAAGGTTGACGGCAAGTTTGGATTCATAAACAGAACCGGTCTGGCCATAAGCACTGGTTCAATTACGCCAACAAAAAGTTATCACACTGTTTCGGGTGGCAGCGGGGCCGGTTCTTACGACCTCGATACGATGGTCGGAACCTACGATGGGCAGATAGTTGTTATTCGCCCCAACTATGACGACAGAACCATTGTAGTCAAAAATGGAACGGGCAATATCGTCTGCGGAAAGACCGGGGGAGACGTAACCCTTGACGATTATACGGATACGTTTATGGCGATATACGACACCACGTTATCGAAATGGCTGGAACTATAGGAGAAACTTGAAAATATGCCCTGAAAAATACGATGAAGCAATAGGAAACGGCATCGGACTCACGCTCACTATTGTTCTCTGGTTATGGACCATTTTCTGTATATTACCATCCGAATTGCTTAGGAGATAATACCATCGCTGACATACCTTTATATTATCGCAGGGAACTACCACCGGACAGGGCGGGAATGGCGAAGCCGCCTCATGGCCTTACCGACCGGTCGGGCGAGATAGGTTTTGGCCCAACGCCGGGGAGGAGTAGCAGATGAGCGACGAGAAAATAATGCCAGAGTGGTGGCCGACGAACCCGTACTCTGAAACTATTTTCCCGATGCCGCGCGAGAAGTACGGCGAGATTGTACCGGATCCAAAAACGCGGACAGCGTTGAGCGGGATGCTGGGCAGGGAATTTTGGGATATAGCCTCACGGGCGATTTGGGAAGCATATCTTGACCAACAAGACAACCTTGCGGAGCAGCTTGCGGCGGCGGAGGCAGGGAATTACAAGCCAAAAATGCTGTTGAAATTCCATCGAACAACTTAATAGAGGTAACTTAATATGCCGAACAATATTACTCCAGAAAGTGTATTTGACGAGCAGATTCGTTCCGGGCAAGAGGCCATACAACAGGAATTTGAAACTAACCTGAATCTGCTTAACAATCAGCGTAAACTCAATCTCATAGAACCTGATAAATATCAGTTT
>DATKVL010000448.1:0-1562 GCA_035530115.1 Dehalococcoidia bacterium
CGCTCCGCAGCCTCCCTGACCATTCGGTTGTAAGAATTAATTTCAGGTAGGAATCGCCGCCTCCCCAACACTGTCTGGACATAGCCCAGCTTCCGGGCTTGCTCCTTGGTTGCCTCGAGATACTCCTTCACCCCGGGATATCTCTCGAAATACAGGGCGATAAATTGAGCGGCTTCCTCCCGGCTGAGATTGGTAGCTTGCTCCAATCCATAATCGCTCATGCCATAAACAACTCCGAAATTGACCGTCTTGGCATTTCGGCGCATCTCAGATGTCACTTCACCCGCGGGGATGCCAAAGATTTTAGAGGCGGTCGTGGCGTGGATATCCTCGTCGTGGGCAAAGGCGGCAATAAGACCGGGGTCCTGAGAGAGATGGGCCAGGGCTCTGAGGTCAATCTGGGAATAATCGGCGCTTAAAAGGTATGCCCCGGGCGGAGCTATGATGGCTTTCCTTATCTTATTCCCCATCTCGCTTCTTATAGGTATATTCTGGAGGTTGGGGTCGCTGGAGGAGAGTCGGCCGGTGGCTGTGCCCGTCTGGTTAAAATTGGTATGCACCCTCCCCGTCTTATGGTTAATAAGCGCGGGCAGGGCATCAACATAGGTCGACTTGAGTTTACTAAGCTGGCGGTATTCCAGTATGAATTCAATTACGGGATGAACGCCTCTCAATGCTTCCATGACCGAGGCTTCGGTGGAGTAGCCGGTTTTTGTTCTGCGAGACTGGGGTAGCTTGAGCTCTTGGAAAAGCACCCTTCCTAATTGCTGGGGCGAGTTGATATTAAATTGGTGCCCGACACTGCCGTAGATTTCCTTCTCCAGTTTCAGCAGTTGCTGACCCAGTTCCCGAGACATCTCACGGAGCAGGTCGGTATCCAAAAGAATGCCATCTCTCTCCATAGCTACCAAAACTGGAATCAAAGCCATCTCCACCTCGGTGAAGAGCTGCCACAGACCCTGCTTTCGTAGCTCAGTTTCCAAGCTCTCCTTTAAATTCCAACCGATGTCCACGCTGGCACAGGCATAGCCGGCAATTTTATCTACCTCTAGCAGAGATAGGGAGCTTTGTTTCTTTCCTGTGCCAGTTAATTCAGCGGGGGTTACTATTTCGGTGCCCAGTTTATTAAAAGCCAGCGCTTTAAGCCCCAGGTTTTTTTCGCCAAGGAGATAGGCCGCGAGCATGGGGTCGAAATTCAAATTCTCGAGCTTCACCCCACAAACAGCCAGTACCGCCATAACATGCTTGCCGTTATAGGCAATCTTGCCTATGCTGACATTTTCTAAAATTGCTTTGAGCTTAACTATGACTTGAGTTAACGGCAATTGCTGCGGCTGATTCAAGCCCTGGTGCCCCAGAGGTATATAAAACGCCTTCCCCCGGGCTGGCGATATGGCTATGCCTATCAAATCGGCCATCATAGCCTTTTCGCCCGTAGTTTCAACCTCGATGGCGAGGTCCTGTGCTTTTTCCAGTTCGCCTATAAGCTGCTCCAAAGCTGTCTCAGTGTTCACCATGTGGCACTTGACTGCTGAGGGCTGAGCGCTCTCGGCCTGTATTTG
>DATKVL010000449.1:0-1532 GCA_035530115.1 Dehalococcoidia bacterium
CTGGAATAGTACAGCACATACAAGTGTTGGAACCGCTTTTGTGGCTGACGCGGTTTATTTTCTTCATGGTGTTGGAGTGTCCGACACTGCTGTTCCTGACGTTCTCTCGCTGATGATCGGACTATTAACGTTACAGTTACCAGACTGCCCTCCATTGATAAACCTTTTATTAGCGACGTTCGTGTATGGTCCAGTCATATATATCATCTGGTTCATTATCAAGGAGAGTATGCCGTTTGTTTAATCGAAGTAAAATTCTTGCGCTGGCGGTCTTGCTGTGCTTGCCTCTCGGGTTGCTATCACTTCCTCAAGGAATACAAAACGAGGTCAATAAAGAACCTGCACGATTTGTTATTTCAAGTTGGAGTTATCCAGATGCACACGGACAAGGAATAGCGTTGATATCTCCTGAAGAGAACAGTTCTGTTTACTGGTCCCCTATCCTTGATGGTACTGGGTGGTTATATCCGGATAATTCTTCACTGATTGAAATAGAAGCAGGCTATTCACTTCGGTTAGATGTGCGTGTGATAGTAAATTGTACGTTTCTTAATGTTGCGGAAGGGAACGGGTCTGATTATTCAGCCAGCGAACACCCAGTATTAAACTATATTCGCCTTGGTCTTGTGGTTACAACCTCATCAGCAACCGTCTTTGAACTAACAAATATGACGTATGATGTTTTAGGTGGGGACCTTGGAGGTGGACTTTGGTATTATTCGTTTGTCGATATTTTGAATTTCACAACGATAGCAGGGGAAATTTACTTTACCACGATAACCTATGAGATTTATTATCCAGAGGTGATCGAGTGAAACATGTCATATTGGGATATGCACTTATTGTGCTCTTCTTTAGTATTGGTGTTGATGCTATTGATCATGCGCTTCTCTGGATATTCGGTGTTGAAATTGGGTATTGGTTCCCAAATCTCCTTTGGGAGGTATCATGTGAAGGTCGGAACTTACACACAGCGTATATTTTTGCATTGTATAGCACAATCATTACTGCATTTATGGCTCGATTCGTACAACCCAATATTTCTATGGATGTGATTCAATGAAGACCAAGAGAACTATTTTACTGGCATTTTTACTCATGCTTTATATAGGACCGTCACTTTTTGCTATGACTTCTTACAGTTTACCTAGTCCCACACCGCAAAACTCAAGCAAAGAATTTTCACTTTCAACATATGGTGACGAATCCCCCGATAGTATAACCTCATTCGGTGAAACATTACCAGATGATACGTTATTCTATCCTGATGGTACGGAATTAGAACGCGATGACTCTCCTACAGATGGTGGGGTGTATTCTCATGAGGGTGGAGATTCGGCAGGTACGTGTTGGTTAGATGCAAATTCTGACGCTGATAATGATGCAGACGGACTTCTTTTGAATGGAGACGGTCTTAACGGAATTGGTGCAGGTGGCGGAGTTATTACAGATAGTAACGGCCCAATTCGTTTTCATCTAGTTGTTACAGTGTCGGCATATTCCGAAGGTGCAGGATCAGAAATGTATCTCAC
>DATKVL010000450.1:0-1639 GCA_035530115.1 Dehalococcoidia bacterium
AATGAAGTATAATAGGGAAGAATTAATTGACCAGCTTATCGACCACGAAGGAATGGAGCTAGAAGTATATGAAGATAGTCTCGGCATTGCAACGATTGGTATTGGTCGTAACCTCGTGGACAGAGGTATTACTGAAGACGAAGCCCGCTTTCTATGCAACAACGATATTGATATTGTTGAGCGTGAGCTTGTGGCAGAGTTTCCTATTGTTGCTGAGCTTGATAGTATTCGCCAGCGTGTCCTTATTGATATGGCTTTTAATGTCGGTGTCCCTCGTCTTACAGGCTTTCGAAAAATGTGGGCAGCAATACACTGCGGAGATTACTCAGAAGCAGCAGGAGAAATGTTAGATAGTAAATGGGCAAAACAAGTAGGCAGACGTGCTGAACGGTTGTCATCAATGATGGAGTTAGGAGTAGAGTAATGGGTAAGTACGCTTCAATTACAAGAACAGGTAGAAACGAAGACTTTAATCTACACGTTAAGCGTGGCTTTGTAGAAGGTCACGAACACATACATAAGTTTGGATACAACCCTACAGTAAGCACGACTGAACGTCCTGTTTGGGATGGTGCTATTGAATATGTTTATCCAACATCAGCTGGTCCTTGTCTTGTTGCAAGTACTACGGCAGTAGATACAGGAAGCAAGATTACTATTCAAGGGCTTGACCAAGACTACAACCAGATAACAAACATTGTAACCCTTAACGGCACTACAACTGTAGCAACTAGTGGTACTTTTTTCCGTGTGTTCCGTGCCTTTATTAGTAATGACGTAAGTTGCGTAGGTGATGTAAACATTAATCTTGATGGTAATTTAAATGCTCGTATTGACCAAGCAGAAGGTCAAACACTTATGGCTATTTATACTATACCTGCTGGATATACAGGTTATCTGCAGCAAATGAACATGGCTACTGGAACTGAGACTGCGAATAAATACATTACAGTAAGCTATAAAGAACGTGAGCCAGGTGGTGTGTTTAGAACAAAAGCTAAGTATACCCTTGCTAATTCATTTGCAGAAGAGCGTTATCCTTATCCATTAGAAGTACCAGAAAAAACAGACGTTCAAATTAGAGCAAAGTCAAGCAGTGGTGAAGATGAAATGTCTGCTTTGTTTGATATGTTAATTATTAAGAACGAATCACAAGGGAGTTAATATGTGGCAAACATTGATAGCACCTGTAGCTAATATTGCAGGCACATGGCTAAAAGGTAAACAAGAAAAAGCACAAGCTAAAGCTAAGCTTGAGGTAGCTAAGATTGAAGCTGTCACTAAGAAGGCTAAGCAGGACGGTGATTGGGAATCAATGGCTATGTCTGCGTCTGACAATAGTTGGAAGGATGAGGCATGGACGCTATGCTTTATTGCTATGATTGTAGCAAGCTTTGTCCCACCTCTACAGCCATACATGCAGCAGGGCTTTGACTTCTTGCGTACTGCACCTGAATGGTTACAGTATGGTATACTTGCTTCTATTGCTGCAAGCTTTGGACTTAAGTCTATTACTCAACTTAAGAAGTAATGGTCAGGGCTGTATCCTGGTTAAAGGATAATGACGGCTGGAAAGCTTTTCTAGCGGCTGTCTATGCTTTAATATGTGTGTTTGATTTTATTGTAGTACCAGTATGGA
>DATKVL010000451.1:0-10359 GCA_035530115.1 Dehalococcoidia bacterium
GAGTTGCCGGCGATGTTGTTGAAATTAACGGTGATTCCCGTAAGCGTGGTCTGTGTATCAAACACATAGATACCGAGGTGATTCTCTGTGAAAGTATTGCCTTCCACATTCACATTCTCAGAAAGGTTGCGGCCGTAGTGCGACTCGAAACTCAGGGCCGCACCCTCGGAATAGCCAGTGACCGTGTTATTCTTGATTTCGGTGTTAAGGAACTGCCCGCTGATGCCTGTGCCCTCCGTAGCGAAGTCTCTCACCAAGTTGCCTTCGATAAGCGAATCTCCGAGGTACCCGGTGATGCCAAACTGCGAGTTAACGATTTCGTTGTTCCTGAAGGTCGCTACAGTCGCAGGAAACGGCACAAGGGCCCCCGCATTAATGGCTTGTATGGCACCTTCCACATAGCAATACTCAACTGTTGTTGTTAGGGTGAAGGTGGGGCTAATCCCGAATTCAGTGGGGTTTAAGACGCGTACGTTTTTGACGGTAATATCGGCGGCCATTGTGGGCTCAGGAGTTGCGATTCCGTGCTCGGCGTTCCGAATCGTCAAACCATCAATGACCACGACACGGTCGGCAGCAGTGATTATTCTTATACCTGTTCCTTCATCTGGTTCAATAATCGTTTCAGCGCCACTGCGGGTGCGGGCATCAACCCCGGCCTGGGCACCCTTTAAGGTCAACGACTTGTTTACGTTGACATTCTCCTCATACAGCCCCGCCGCCACAACGATGGTGTCGCCATCCGAGGCAGCATCAAGGGCTTCCTGGATGGTGGGGTAGTCACCGGGCACATTAATAACATCTGCCAAAACCGGCGCTGTCGTCACCAGCCCCAGGCTCACCACCAGCACCAGGGCAAACAGGATACTAAATATCTTTTTCATTTTTTCTCCTTTTATTACTTTTTTGTTGCCTTATCGCCCCCTCGACCAGAGGCCTCGCGGCCTCTCTACCGCACAACTTTCAGTTCGACAAGCATCACCCCCCTAGAAACACAAAACCGACCCTTTGAAGGTCGGGTCCATTAGCAGCTACCCCGTGCCCGCGTGACCGGTTAAGGACGCCGTCTCATCGCTCCCCATAATTTCTTCTCCCCACCATTCTGTCAGTGCTGCTCCTCAACCTCCAATCAGCACATAGGATAAGTAACAGTTTGGGTTTCCCAAAATCCTAGCTTGTATTATATCACATCCTCTGCACCGTCAAGCATTTTTTGGGATTTTTCGGATGGGTAAAAAAGTCGGTAAATTGAGTGATAAGGGCTGAGCGCCGCCTCTCATACCAACCCATAGTGCTAATCTGACAAACGAGAAGCTCCCTCAGGTTTTGGGAAACCTTACCTCTTACAGGATTTCTGTTTTATCTTCGAGGTGCAGCCATGTACACCTTGTCAGAATTCTCGCCTGTTTTCCAGCGCTTGCCCCAAGGTTAGGTCATCGGCATATTCCAACTCAGCACCGAAGGGCAAGCCACGAGCCAGGCGAGTGACGCGAAAGCCCAGAGGCGTTATAATCCGGTGCAGATACATAGCCATAGTTTCGCTCTCTACATTGGGATTGGTTGCGACAATCACTTCGGTTACTGAGCCATCTTTAAGACGAGCCAGAAGCTCCTTTATCTTTAGCTCTTCAGGCCCTACACCTTCTGTCGGGCTGATAGTTCCATGAAGCACATGATAAACACCGTTATATTTCCCCGTCTGCTCCAAAGGAAGGATATCTGAAGGTTTCTCCACAACACAAATTTTAGAATGGTCACGCTCTTTATCTTGACAAACGCGGCAAGGGTCACAATCAGTGTTGTCAAAACAAACCGAACAAAGCTTTATCTTTTCCTTAAGTGTTAAAATGGCCTCGGCTAAAGCCTTGGCTTCTTCATCAGGGCTGCGTAAGAGATGATAAGCCATCCTTTTAGCACTTTTTGGCCCGATTCCAGGCAGCTTATTGAACTCCTCAATTAATCTAGATATAGGCTCAGCGACAAATCTCATTTTCCCTAATCCTTTACCTTATTGTCATTCTGAGCGCAGCAGAGAATCTCCAAAACCCTTTTTAGACCCTTCGCTTTGCTCAGGGTAGCATGGAGTGACGCGTCTCCAAACTTTTTTCTAAAGTAACCCCGGTATATTGAGACCACCGGTCAAACTGCTGAGGTGCTTATTAACAAGCTCCTGCGACTTGGTAATAGCCTCGTTAAAAGCAGCCATGACCAAATCTTGCAGTAACTCAACATCTCCAGCCTCTACCGCTTCGGGAGATATCTCCACGGAGTGAACCTTCTGGTGTCCATCAAGCACCACTTTGACGGCACCGCCTCCACTGGTAGCTTCCACGGTAATGCTGCCCAATTCTTCTTGGGCTTTAGCCAACTTTGCCTGAAGTTGCTGGGCTTGACGCAATATTGATTTATCCATTTCGTTCCTTTCCTTCGGCTTCGCTCAGGACTACAACTCCTCCTCACTAATCCTGGCTCCCATTTCCAGGGCAGCTTTAATTACCGGGTTTTGTGTCCTTGTCTGGGACGGGACTTCCCTTTTATAGTCAACTAGAATACACCGTATCTTATAGGGCCGACCAAAAACCTCCTTAAGCTTTTTCTCCACCAGATGTCGATATTTGGTGTCTTCGATTTTCTCCTTATGGAAGGAATAATAGAAACCTAACACCAGTGTATCATCTTCAAGAGCTACGGGGTCGCAGGCGCTACGCAAAAAAGCATCCAAATTGCCACTGGAACCCTCCCCTCGCAAAGATTTAATGAACTCCCTCCAGCGGCTACGGAGGTAATCGATGTCCTGAGGAATCCCTTCGCTGGGAACCTCAGTGCTATCCAGTGCCACAGGAACCTCAGCTTCTTCTAAGGACTCAGTTATCTCAGTAGCGTCCGCTACCTCCGAAGGTTTAGTTGTAATTAGCTGTTCTTGTCCCGTGGGTGGAGACAAAGCACAACCCAGTAAGGCCAATTCTAAGGACAAAGCGGAGTAATTATCACTTCGAAAATCTATGCTAGAGAAAGACTTAACTGTCTTAAGCAGATAATCCAGTGTAGCATTGGTCGCAAGGCTTCCCATTTCAGCTAAGTCTTCGCTGGTAACATCCAGAGCCTCTTCGCATCGGGATTTAGCCAGCAACAACCCTCGAAGGTATTCTACCAAGCCCAGATTAAACTGACGAAGGTCAACACCATCGTTATTGAGGCTACTTATGACTTTTAGCCCAGCAGCCACATCCCTACTGACCACACATCGTGCTAGTTGTCTAACTCGTGAATCCCGGCTGATGCCCAGCTCCGCTTGAACCTGATCAAGCTCAATTTGGTTGCCATAGTAAGCAAGCATCTGTTGTAAAATATTTTCGGCATCTCGAAGGCTCCCGGTAGCAGCACGAGCAATAAGCTCTAATGAACCAGGCGCGATGTGAATTCCCTCTTTCTTGCATATTAGCTTGAGTTTATCCGTTATCTCGGTTTGGCGCAGGCGATGGAAATTAAACCGCTGACATCTCGATACTATGGTGGCTATCATCTTGTGCGCTTCCGTGGTAGCTAAAACAAAGATTACATGTGGCGGTGGCTCCTCCAGTGTCTTCAACAAGGCATTGCAAGCTGCCTCGGTAAGCATATGGACTTCATCTATAATATATACCTTGTAGCGAGCAAGGCTAGGGGCGTAATTTGCCTTTTCCCTCAGGCTGCGGATTTCATCAATGCCACGATTGCTGGCGGCATCTATCTCTATTACATCCAAAGACCTGCCCTCAGTGATTGAACGACACATATCGCAGGCATTGCACGGCTCGCCACCTGCTTGATTAGGACAGTTGGCTGCTTTGGCTAAGATGCGTGCCGTGCTGGTTTTGCCTGTACCTCGTGGACCGCAAAAAAGATAAGCATGAGCTATCTTCCCACCCTCCACAGCATGGCGCAGAGTCTGAGTCACAGGCTCTTGTCCCAGCACCTCACTTAAGGTCTGTGGCCGCCACTTGCGGTAAAAAACCTCAGAACCCATATATTAAATCTTATTATACCACCCTCCACTTAATCTCTAAAGGAGATTTTTGCGCCATAGCACGAGTAACATATCAATTTTTTACAGCACATGCAGCGGCTGCCTATAGTACAATGGAATAACAGAAGCAGAATTTCCCGAGGCAGAACTCTACAGCGGCGACGCTAAAGAGCTGGCCGTAGCTGCCTGATTTATCGGGCTTGGGGCACCGAGACCTAAAAAAATTTACTTGCTGATTTGCTTCTCAGCCCAGTCGCCTGCCCAGGGAACCTTCCACATTTTGCCTGTGCCTGCCTGGATGATAAGGATGATCCACAATATGGCCATCAGAATATAAATAAGTATCGATAGGATCCAGCCAATAAAGGGAATCCAGCGCAAGATAAGGTAGGCTACGGTTAATACCCCGAAGGTTATGATGGATTGCCAGGCATGGAATTTAACGAAGATGCTCTTCTTCTCCAGCACCACGAAAATTATTCCCGTTATCCACCCAGCCACGTAACAAAGAAGCCCGGCTACATTGGCTGACATACCTGTGCTACTCTCCGCTTCTGGCGTAGCTGCACCTTCAGTTGGCGTTGCAGCAACACCCAGCCCAGCGCCACACTTGGAGCAAAACTTAGCCCCCTCAGGATTTTCCGCGCCACATTTAGAGCAGAACATATTTACCTCCTTGTGTTAGATTTATATCATATATTGCGAATATGTCAATAGCTTTTTAAGGCTTTTTGTCACCCTGAGCGTTAGCGGAGAGGCTAGATTTTTCCCCTTATTTAGTCAAAACTTCAGCTTTATGTTCGCATTGAGAATGATGATACACCAAGTTTTAATGAAGTTCGAACTCAGGGGCAGCTCTTCACGGCAAAGCTCAGCCTAAAATTGTCAAAACACCCTCGCGAATCATCTTCACAGCAATAGCAGCTAAAAGTAACATAACTATTTTGGATACAGCGTTCGCGCCGGTACGTCCTAAGAAATCTACAATTCTATCGGCTTGTCTGAAAACGAGCCACTGTATCACTAGATTAAGGATAAAGGAAGACAGCACAATGGGGATACGATACTGGCCCATAAGCAATAGCAAAGTAGCAAGTACCGCTGGCCCGACAACCAGAGGAGTGCCTAGAGGTACAACGCCTACCGTTTCGGAGGCTGATAAATCCTGAGTTTCTACCATCTTACCGGTGATTAAATACCTGATGGCCAAAATCAGCAAAATGATGCCGCCAGCCATTAAGAAATCAGCCACCTCAATGCCTAAAAGCAAAAAGATAGCTTTGCCAATAGCAACAAATCCCAGGCCTACACCAAGGGCAGTAAGTGTGGCCAAATTTACTGTCTGTCTGCGACGCGTGGCCCTTATCTCTTGCGTCAAAGCAAGAAAGATAGGCAAATTTCCCACGGCATCCATGGCGAAAAAAAGAGGGACGAAGGTCAAAGCTAATTCTCGAATAATCTCCACCATCCCACCTGAAATCCTACTTTCTCAATTCTAAACTCAAATTCGTTTATAATTTAGAGTTTAGATTTTGTATTTCCCCAAAGGGGCTAAAGCTGATTTCGCAAGATTTCATCCTGCCGAAAAACCCAGGTGGCCGAAACCACGCTATCACCTTCGGCTAAGCCCATTAGCCTGGCTCCCCGGCCACCCCTGCCCTGAATTGAGACCTGCTCCATAGGAATGTTCACCACGTTGCCCCTGGCTGATAACATCACCAGGGAGCCTTGCGAGGAAACAAGCTTGGACACAGCTAGATTACCCGTTTTCGGGCCAACCCTATAAGCCCTCACCCCCTTGCCTCCCCTATTGTGAACAGGATAATTTTTTATCGGGGTCAGCTTGCCAAAACCCTTTTCGGACACCGTGAGCACATAAGCATCGGGAAGGACAATGTCCATACCAACAACATAATCGTCAACAAGACGAATGCCACGGACACCGCCACTAGTTCGAGACGCAGTCCTCAAGCTTTTGACCTTAAATCTCATAGCCTGCCCATTTCGACTTACCAGGATGACCTCATCTTCATCAGCAACTACACCGGACGAGATCAGCTTATCTTCATTTCTGAGCCCCATAGCAATAATGCCATTCCTCCTTATCGAAGCAAATTTGCTCAGTGTAGTCTTTTTTATCACGCCACCCTTAGTGGCCATTAATAAGAACTTGTCTGAAGGAAAGCTTGCTAGGGCTAACAACACAGTTACTTCATCTTTCAAGTCAATAGGCAATAAATTAACCAGGGCTATCCCCTTGGCCGTGCGGGATGAATCCTCGGGAATCTCGTAGCACTTAAGATAGTAAACCTTACCAGTGCTGGTAAAGAAAAGGAGATTATCATGGGTGTCGGCTACCAAGACGTGGTTCACTGTATCGCCACCCCGGGTTACCATTCCCATGACGCCTTTTCCGCCACGGTGTTGCAGCCGATAAGTGCTGGCAGGAATTCTTTTAATGAACCCCCTGTTAGTCAAGGTAACTACCATTGTCTCATGGGGAACAAGGTCTTCCGTACGGAATTCTTCGATTTCTTCTGCTTCCACTATGGTCCGTCGGGAGTCACCATACTTGGATTTAAGCTCCTCAGCATCCTGGGCAACGAGTGATAATACTTTCCGGGGGTTAGCTAACAGATCCTCAAGATAGGAGATATTCTTTATCACAGCGGCATATTCCTCAGTTATTTTGTCTTGCTCTAGCTTAGCCAATCTACGAAGCGGCATATCAAGGATAGCTTGCGCTTGAATCTGTGACAGAGTAAAAGCTGCCATTAGATTGGCACGAGCGGACTCTACGGTTTGAGACTGGCGAATAATCTTGATCACCTGCTCCATATTGTTTAGGGCAATTCTGAAGCCCTCGAGGATGTGAGCCCTATCCTTTGCCTTATCAAGTTCAAACTGAGACCTCCTGGTAATGACTTGAGAACGAAAGTCAATGTAAGAAATTAGCGCCTCTTTAAGATTAATTACTTTAGGTTGTCCATTAACCAAAGCAACCATATTGATGTGAAAGGCAGATTGCATCGCAGTATACTTGTAGAGGTTATTAAGTACCTGTTGAGGTTGTGCTTCCTTTTTGAGTTCGATAACAATGCGCATGCCTTCCCTATCCGACTCATCACGCACCTCAGCTATCCCCGAAATTTTCTTCACTTTGACCAGCTCAGCTATCCTCTCTACCAAAGCTGCTTTGTTTACCTGATAGGGAAGTTCAGTAACAACTATTTGTCTCTTGCCTGCCTTGCTAGTCAGTTCGTTGGCTTTAGCGCGAAGTATAATTTTTCCTTGCCCTGTAGTATAAGCATTGTCTATGCCGCCTTTCCCCCAAATTATCCCGCCAGTGGGAAAATCGGGACCTTTGACCAACTCCATTAGTTCCTCTACAGTGGCTTGGGGATTGTCAATTAGATAGACAATGGCATCACATATCTCGTCTAAGTTATGAGGAGGGATGTTTGTCGTCATTCCCACAGCTATGCCTGAAGAGCCACTAGCTAGTAAATTAGGCAACTTGGCGGGCAAGACAGAGGGTTCCTGGAGAGAATCATCGAAGTTGGGAACAAAGGCGACAGTATCTTTTTCGATGTCAACTAACATTTCCTCGGCAATTTTGGAAAGGCGAGCTTCGGTATACCTCATTGCCGCTGGTGGATCATTGTCAACGCTGCCAAAATTACCCTGCCCATCAACTAAGGGATATCTCAGAGAAAAATCCTGAGCCATGCGTACCATAGCTTCATATATCGGGGAATCTCCATGGGGATGATACTTCCCCATGACTTCACCAACAATGCGGGCACTCTTTTTGTATGGACTGTTGTATCGTAACCCCAAGCCATCCATAGCGTACAAAACACGTCGCTGCACTGGCTTCAAGCCATCACGTACATCAGGCAGGGCTCGGGAGACGATGACACTCATCGCATAGTCCAGATAGGAGCTTTTCATCTCCTCTTCGATATCGATAGGCTTTACTATTGCGGCTTCCATCAAATCTCAATTCCTCTCTCACCATCTTCACCAACGACGGTGAAACCTTCAGGCAAAGATTCCTCTTCGGGGCCAAGCTCTTCTTCTTCCTCAAGATATCCAAGCTCAGGCGAGGCCTCATTTTCGTCAGTAATGATTCCTCGCCTGAGGAGGCTTTCTTTAATACGCGTGCGCAGATGCTCTGTAGCTTTAACAAGAAAGGAGGGACGTCCCACTTGGCTGGGATGTTGATACACCTCTTTAATAATCACCTGTACTTTATCTTCTTCTACATTGAGAATTGCCACATCGTATCTATTTCCACCTTGCATTAGTTTGATGAGGCGCAATCCCTGTCTTGGCTCCACCTCTCCCAAATATTCTCCACTCTGACTCGCCACAATCAGGTGCTGCCCTCTTGCTTCCAAGTACACTTGGTCACCAAACCCCATCTTAGCTAAGACTTCGCCTGAAGCCACATTATGAAGATTAACCACCCCAGCCTTGCCCATCTCAGTTATGAAAAGGTCAAGAGCAACTCTTCGAGCTTGAGTTCTTCGGGTCGAAGCTTTCTGAGGGTCGCTACTCAAGGTCGCCATAGACTCTGACAAGCTAGTTAAACGGGCCAGGTTTTTCTTGGCAATAGCATTATCAGGGGCAAGCTCCAGAGTCTTAAAATAGGCTCCCTTAGCTCCGTCAAAATCCCCTGACTCTGTCAAAGCTCGACCAAGGCGATTATAAGCCTCGACATCAGTAGGAAATTTCTCAATTATGTCCCTGTTTACCGCTTCAGCCTCCTCCCACCTACCCTGAAGGGCTAAATCTATGGCTTCCTTGCTCAGTCGCTGTCTTAAGCGAGCTTTCTCTTCCTCTTCCTGTTGGTAGGAGGCTATATACATTTCCATAACCTTATACTTACGATGTCAAGCCAAGATTGTCAAGTTTCTTTCTCTAGCTCAAAAGCTTGATGCAATGCTTGAACAGCATCCTTAACCTTGTCCTCAGAGATAATACAGGTTATCCTTATCTCGGAAGTGGTAATTAGCTGGATGTTAATGCCCTGTTCATGAAGAACGCGAAACATTCTGGCGGCATAGCCCGGTGTATTTTGCATGCCAGTACCTACAATGCTAACTTTGGCCAATGTAGAATCGGTGACACATTGCTTACCCCCCACAGATTTAACCACTGGCTCCACGATAGACATCGCCTTAATCAAATCATTTCGAGCTACCGTAAACGTGAGATCGGTAATATTATTAATGCTGGCATTTTGAACAATGGTATCTACACTTATATTTGCTCTAGCCAGGGGCTCAAAGATTGCCGCAGCAATGCCAGGATGGTCGGGGACACCGACGACGGTGACTTTAGACACATTGGTATCATAGACAATACCCCTTGCCTTGTTTTTTACTTCCATAGAGGCCTCCTTACAAATAATGGTACCCGGGCTATCGCTAAAGCTAGAAGCCACCAAGATAGGCACATTATACAACTCTCCCAATTCCACTGCTCTGTTATGCATTACCCTGGCTCCATAGCTAGCCAGCTCCAGCATCTCTTCATAGCCAATGTCCTTTAATTTCCTGGCTCCGGGAATAAGGTGTGGGTCAGCAGTATAAATACCTTCGACATCAGTATATATCTGGCATATTTCGGCATTCAAGCTGGCAGCGAGAGCAACTGCCGTCGTATCGGAACCACCACGACCCAAAGTGGTAATATCCATTTCTGGAGTCACGCCCTGAAATCCAGCTACAATGACAATATTTCCCTTTTCTAACTCACTGACCACTCGTTTCGTGTCGACGCGGAGAATCCGAGCGCGACTATAACTAGAATCAGTCTGGATGCCTGCCTGAGCGCCGGTAAGGCTGACTGCCTTGCACCCCAAACTCTCCAAAGCCAGGGCTAAAAGGGTACTGGAAACTATCTCCCCAGTGGACAAAAGAACATCGAGCTCCCTATCACCAGGCTGTTCATTAACCTGGTAAGCTAATTTAATCAAGTTATCGGTGGTGTGTCCCATGGCCGAAACAACGACCACCACTTGATTTCCTTCGTCTTTTGCTTTAGCAATACGGCGAGCTACATTTTTAATCTTCTCGGCATCAGCCACCGAGCTGCCACCATACTTCTGAACTATCAGTGCCATCTCTTCACCTTCATTTACTCTATCAGCCTGCCCATAATACTATATCCTTCTTCGACAAAAAAGCCTGTGCCTTTAGCCTCTGCTTCGGTAAATCTCTTTGCCCCACTAGCTGTGAATCCCGGCCCCCAGAGTATAAATGGAACGGGGTCAGCAACATGGGTTTGAATCTCGATCGGCGTGGAGTGGTCAGGCAGAATTAGCACCCGGAGGGCATCCCTGT
>DATKVL010000452.1:0-1573 GCA_035530115.1 Dehalococcoidia bacterium
CGTTTCGCTCAATATCATATTTTTAACTCGTTGTAAATACGGCATATTTCGTTCCAGCACACGATCAAAAAACACCAAGTGGTTTTGTCTTCGCCATGACTGCCGGTGGTGGCGCACGGCTATCTGAGCTTAACGTTCAAAGTAACCGGCGCTGCGCGGCTTCATTGCGCAGCGTCCGTGTTGACTGCCGAGTTAGGGGTGGCGCTAATAACTGGTGCAATGCTTTGCATGGTTGCCTTCCATGTTTCAATTGCTAGTCTTGCGGATTCGACTTTGGCCTTGGGATCTAATGGATTGGTATGCTTCCACGCGCATAGGTCCATGTATGGACTTTTCGATGACTTGATGTTTATGCTTTTTTCGCCAAGGGAAGTAACTGTCAGAGTGTCGTTGCCCGTATTTTGAGGGCTTTCGAGTACGTACTCGGCTTTCTCGATTTGTGATGAAACAAACCGATAACGCATGCTTCTAGCCCCCGTGTACGCACTGACGGTCAAACCTTCGTCGTCAAACTCCAGCAAGACTTGAAACCAGAATCCAATGATCCCCGCCATAAACCCGGCATCCTTGGGCGGAGGGCTTACCTTCTTCAGCAAGTCCTCTGTCTTCTTTGCATCGATTACCCAAGTGCCCTTGAGATTCTCCGGCATCTCCGCCAAAGCCGTTAATGGAAGCGCGCATATCATCACCAGCACAAAAAAACTTGATGTGGCTTTCATTATTTTATCTGCCTGGTTAGATGGCATTATGCAGAACCCTCGCGATATAGGGCATTGCCATAGCAAAACTAACTGTGGCAGGCGCAGGCGCTACGGCAACAATAAACGCAGCCACAATTTTTTGTTTAGAGGCAAGAAAGAACGCAACCATAAGGCAGGCAATATCTGCCAAGAAAACGACGTTTATTATGGTTGTATTGACTGACAATAGTGCTAGAACATACGACGCGAAAGCACTTACTGACCAAAGTAAAAACGCTATAAAAAATATTACGCCCTTTGATGGTTGTGAAATTGCCATATGTGAGCGCCCTAACGTGAAGCTAAGGGGCGCGCCGCTTTTGGCGCGTCCCGCTTGAGCGTAAGGTTGGACAGCAAGTCAGAAACCATACTCGCGCTCGACACGACAGACCCGAACGCGAAATGCCCGATACCAGTCCTTTGCCCGGCCCTGAGCTTGGCGATGAATGATGTTTTCCTTCCACGCCGTTATCGCTTCCTGGCTCGCCCAATATGAAATGGAGATTCCGATTTCTTGCCTCGCACTTTCAAAGCCAAGGAAGCCCGTTTGTTCAGAGGCAAGCTCCAACATATGTTTTGCCGTTTCACCATAGTCGTTGTCACCGTCAGTGCGGACAGAGGTAAAGATGACGGCGAAGTACGGTGGTTGTGGTGTTTGCGCGGGTGAAGACATCTACGCTCCTTTCTTTGCTGCCCAACGTATTTTAGTTGAGCGACACCCCGAAGGGGCGTAAGCCGGGAGCGAAGCGAGCGGTGTTCGCTCGAACGGGGCGTTAGGCGCAGATGGCCGTGCATGCGGCGTTCTGTCTTTAGCTGCTCTATGCCATTCCATT
>DATKVL010000453.1:0-1742 GCA_035530115.1 Dehalococcoidia bacterium
TCTTTCTTAAGTGGCATTAGTTTCTCTACGTCAGGAACATTAGCAGTAGTAAGAAGCATACGGTTAATAGCTTCCATATCAAACATGCCAGGTTCTGACTGAGCAGCAATCTGCTGTACCATTTGGATAAGCATCATGCGTTGTGCATTAGATGGAATGTTAGGGTCAGACACTGGAATGATGTCTACCTTGCCATCAAAGTCTGCTCTAAAGATTTTCTCTTCCATTCCTGGAAGGTCATATGGATACTCGTCATCTAAATACTCAGAGTCAATACGAGCCAATACTTTAAACTCATCACCTTGTGCTTTATGTAAACGCTTGTGGATTGAAGAGAAGAACTTACTTGAAGCTTCCAGCAATGCCATTGTTGTACCTACGGGACCATAGCCTCCGCTGTCTGCAATTACTTGTTCAGTACTGTCAGCAAACTTCTGACCTGTCTGTGTTACAAAGGTAAGCATGTTGAACAAAGTCTGTGATGGTTCTTTAAACGGTAGTGGGATAATAGACTTAGATAAGTCCATACCTGTTGCTTCTACTTCTTTAAATTCACCAGGAGCAATGGGGTCGTTATCACCCACCATACGTACGCCTTTAGCTTTGAAGCCACCAGGAAGATTAGCAAACTGACCTGCATCAAGAAGACTCCGCATAGCTGCAGTGGCCGACATTGTGAGGTTGCCCAAGAAGTGAATAAGCCCCAAACCATAAAAGCCAAAACCAGGAACGTATCTGTAATGTGTGAAGTGCATCTTCTTAACATACTTGTCATCTCCTTCTGCCCAATTACGTCTGATAGACAGTACTGCACCCGTGCTTTCTTCTACAGTTACAATGTAAGGACATGCCACTTTACCTTTGTGCATTTTATCCTCTGGGATTTCCAGATAGCAATGCTGTTCAAGCAACACATACTGTGGGTCATTGTCAGAAGCAGGAGACAAACCAAGAACATTGTCCATCTTCTCTGCCATACCTGACAGTGTTGGGATACCAGCCGTAGGTAGTTCTACGTCTGCATACATGCCTGCGTCAATCTGACGGGCAAGGTCTACAGGGCTGCGATAGATTACATGTGTGTAGCGGTCTGCTCTGCGTAGGTCTGTTGCATAGTAAGACACATAGAACTGGTCAATAGGAACAAACTCAGACACAGGACGCTCAAGGCTTGCATCATAATAAATCTTTTTAATAGCTGAGCCAATCAATGGTAGGTGGAACAACATACGCTCAAACTCGTCAAAGTATTCTGGCATCTGTGTTGTAACCTGATAGTTCATAAAGTTCTGAACACGGTTGGCTTGTTGTTGTCTCTCTAATGTTGCTTCGCCAAGCACTTGAGCTTTCACTGGCCCTTTGGCAGGAAACAACTCTGTTGATGCTTTGGCTTGGAACTTAACTGCAGACTCAATCAACAGTGGGTGTACTGCTGTGGCTGCTCCCTCAAATGGTTCGGTTGTATCTTCTAGCTTAAGACCAAGAAGCTCGAACCCACGCTCAAACATTGATTCCCATTCTGAACGAGAATCCTTGTCGGCATGAAACTTATCAATAACTGTATTACCAATGTCAGCTAGTGTATCTTCATCAAGCATGTCAACAAGGTTATCAAAGAAACCTGTGTCACCTGATTCAATCTCTAGCTCTAGCTCTGATGCCATACCAGACAGGTCTACTTCTACTTCGCCCGTTTCAGGGTCAACAGTAATGTTTGCATCTGCTGTAGATACATCGTCCAT
>DATKVL010000454.1:0-1834 GCA_035530115.1 Dehalococcoidia bacterium
ACACACATAAAAACATGAATGATCTTCTAAAGACACGTATACCTGATCAGGATAAAATCAAGGAGGGGAAAATACGTGACTGGGCAGAGGATTTCCTTACCCTTATATATCTTCTTACTGATGCAGCCATACACCTGTCAAACCTGGAGATCCGGGATGACAGGAAAGCCATATTGGACTTTAAACGGATTCTTAACCGTGTAAGAAAAGGGCTCAAAGAGTTTGAAGAAAACATCCAGGCAGTGAAAGCTGAAAAGAAATGGCGCTTTTGTCCTTCAGAGCTTCCCAAAGTAAGAAGTCCCCATAGAGGGCTTTTTTATTTTAGCAGCTTTGAGATGCCTTATAGAGAACTCCTGGACAAATATTCTGTCCTCCTGGAAGAATTTAACCGTGTGGTCCCTTTGATAAACAAAATGGACACCCGGACCCACAGAAATGATTTTACCAGGCTGCAGTCTACCATAGCCAATCTACAGGTCTCTGTGGGAGAGTGGAATTCCCGGATGAATGAAATAAAGATATGGATAGTGAGAAAAACAAGTATTTATAAAAAAGGGTTTACCCACAAATATAACCGGGCAGAGCACGGTGTCAAGACCCAATATTCAATAGGCAGATAATTATTTGTTGTTTAAATAAAATTAACTATATTTGTGTATGCTAAACACACACAATTATGTATGAATTTATTTTTATCTCTCTGATTCTCATCAGCTTAAATATCGGTGAGGCCGTATATGAAGCCCTCTATGATAAAGGGGAAAAGGCCAAATCTGGAATTGTAGAATTTCTTATAAAAACATTCTATGTTCTGGCGGTAATCGCTCTTCTATGTCCCGACAAAATGGGCCCTGAAGACCGGCTGATAGCTAATGATCCTGTAAGATTGATCATCGCTTTTCTCTCCTTGCGCTATACCCTGTTTGACTTCGCGTATAACCTTTTCCGGGATATACGCCCTCTATGGAAGCTAGGCACCACCAAACTCTTTGACCGCTTTTTTAACTGGTTCTTTGGATGGTCCAAATTTCACCAGGGGCATTTCCTGGTATGGTCCAGGTTCTTGTCCTTCCTCCTGGGACTGGGGATGATATACCAGATATACCTTACCTAAAAATAATAATAATGGGACACTATCAACGTATAAAGGACAATGAAAAAATCGCCAGGCTCTGCAACTGGACACAGAAAGATGGCGGGTCCTGGCATTCTCCTGAATATGGTAAATATAACAAAGCCTCCAAACTGCGGGGCAAAAGCTCCCATACACTACGCTTCCATGAGGATATGGGATGGCTCTTTGAAGCCCTGGACCGGATAGAGAAGAATGGCTATACCTGGCGCCTAGATCACCTTCACCGTACAGACCAGGACAGTAGGCCACATTATACTTTTCTGATCTATTGTACTCCTAGTCCCAAAAAGCTTGGAACAATTATGGCTTCAGAAACCGAACTAAGTCCGGAGACTGCAATATTTAATGCTCTTGTGAAATTATGTGATATCTTACAATATCCAACATAAGTAAATTAGTTATTAAGTCACATGAAATAAGCCATGAAACCCGGCGACATAGTAGAGATTTACAAAGGTGACCAGATCGAAGGGGAGGCCGAACTGGTAAAGCTGCTTAACAGCTACCCCGATGCGGAATATTGGATAGTACGTTTTCCCGATGGATGGACGGGGCCGAGATTAATAAAAAAATAAACCAATGAAAACAATTTATCTACTAACAGAAAAGAGATGGACACCCTTTGATTTCGATGTAGAAGTAACGAAAGAAGAATTGTCTAAAAGAAATATTAGAATCGGGGACGGAGCCTCAATCGGG
>DATKVL010000455.1:0-1649 GCA_035530115.1 Dehalococcoidia bacterium
ATCTACTGGCGCAGTGGATTAAAGAAGCTGGGCTCAAGTGGGAACAAGGTGAGGAGGTGAAAGACCTTATCAGGCAGAAGATGCTGTCTGGAGACTTCTCAAAGCTAAGGGTCTGGCAAGGCTCATATTAAGGAGACCGCATGAAATCCATAATGATCGCAACACTGGTTTTGTTGGCAGGATGCACAGGACCATCAGCGAGGGAGGATTATTATGCGGCAGTGCAAGCAGCAGCGGCAGCGCAGGCTCAGGAGGCGTCAGCAAAGTATCTCGCTCTCAGCACGATGGCTACAACGTCGCGGGCTAACGGTGACAACTCAGCAACAGTCGCCGCAGTTATGGCTATTGCGCTATCTCAGTATACGCCTGTTCAACCTGCGTACATCGAAAGCACCACACTCAAGTGGGCACAAGTTCTGGTCGGGCCAATCACTACGCTCGGCGCTCTTTCAATCCAGTCTGATCTTTCTCGTGACCTGTCTCGTAGCAACCGCGATCTTGGAATCGCAAGGATAGAAGCAGATGCGGCAACTGACCAAGCACTATACGGACTGCTGGCAACCCCAGCGGCGACCCCGGCAGATATCATTTTCCCAGATATCAATATCCCTCCTGCTCCCCCTGTTGGCATTAGTGATGCTGCTCTGGGTAATATAATTAACGGGCTAGTGGATATCAGCGGCGGCATACAGGCTGTGTCTACTACTGGCTACCAGACCATAGAGGATATTGTCGCTAACCAGAACGTCACACTGGAGAATGTAGTCGATGGATTGCAACCGATAATCACGCCGGTCAGCAACCCGTTCGTTATCAACCAGCCAGTTGTCATCACGCCTGTTGTCAACGCCCCAGTCTTCCAGCCCTTCTGATGCCCAGCGCGATGGAAGTAATGAACCACAGACTGACAGCATTAATCTCAGTGCTGGCACTGGTGGGAATGGCACTGGCGTTTATGGATTCCCGCCACGCCAGTGCTATGGACGTTCACAATCTTAGCGAGATGATATTGGCAGACCGGATACATCGGCTGGAGTATCAGATTAGTGAAGAGGAAGATGAGATTGTCGATATCCTGTCCATTGACGTTGAAGATCAAACGCGACAAGACCTGCGTGATCTTAATAGAGCGCGAGACAGAAAAGAGGAGCTGCTCCGCAGGCTGGAGCGGCTAGTGAAGGATGGAAAGTAACTGAGCCAGACGACTGGGACTGGAGGGCACATGAGCATTTTTAGCGAACTGCTGGGTCCGGCTACTGAGCTGATCGGCAAGTTCATACCCGACAAGGACAAGGCTGCACAGTTGGCCCACGACCTGTCCACCATGGCTGATAAGATGTCTCACCAAGAGACCATGGCACAGATCAAGGTCAACGAGAAAGAGGCGGAGCACCCGTCCGTGTTCGTCTCTGGCTGGCGTCCGTTCTTTGGCTGGGTGTGCGGTGTCGGGTTCCTGAACAATTTCCTGATCGTGCCTTACGCCTCGCTGTTGTTCCCGACCCTTACCCCAATGGACTGGGCAGCAATGTCACCTGTGGTGATGGGTCTGCTGGGGCTGGGTGGTATGCGTACCACTGAGAAGATCAAACAAGTAGCAAGGAGCAGGTAATGGGTGACATCTCAGCACACTTCGATAGATCAGAGTTCGC
>DATKVL010000456.1:0-3769 GCA_035530115.1 Dehalococcoidia bacterium
CGGCAAAGACAGCTGCTCTTGTAAAGGTGAGTAATTACAAGTAATAATAAACTATAAACCTAACTAATTTTAAACCAATACCAAATGACACTATTTTACCAGACTCAATCGTGGTCTAGTCAACTACAAATTTCCGAAAAAACCATTAATATTTGGAAACGTTATTCAAAGAAAAAAAATTGGAGAATAACACAATTAGCAAACGGTTATTATCAATCTGAATGGAAAGATTTTAATGATAACTGGATAGGCGTTACAAGAAGAGAAACTATTGAGGGAGCTGAAAAAGCAATTGAATCTTCAATAGAACATTACACAAAAAAGTTAAAATTCTCTGAAGGACCTATTGTTGTGAAAACCTTTTAAATACAATACTTAAATTAAATTAAATTAAATTATGTCAGACGCAATCGTCAAAAACCTAAGCTTTGGAGACGAAGCTAAGGAACAATTATTTGAAGGTATAGAAAAACTCACGAAAGCCGTTAGCTCCACATTAGGGGCTAGCGGTAAACGTGTAATATTAGAAGATGGCGCAGGTAAGCCTGTTATTACAAAAGATGGTGTAACTGTTGCCGATTCAATTATACTACTGGATCCTATAGAAAATATGGGTGCTACGCTTTTGAAAGAAGCTGCTAGGAAAACTGTTAAAGAAGCTGGCGACGGAACAACAACGGCTACAGTGCTAGCGCACTCAATATTAAAACAAGCTTACCCTAAATTAAAAGAGCTTGGTCCTAGAAAAGTAAAACAGGGTATTGATGATGCAGTAGATAAAGTAATAAAATATATTGAAAAAAATTCTGTTAAAGTAACAGGAGATATGGTAAATCAAGTTGCTACTATATCTACAAACAACGATAAAGAATTAGGTTCAGTTATTGCAGAAGCTTTTAGATTAGTAGATGAAACAGGTATTGTTATGATGGAACAAACTGAATCATCAAAAACTACAGCTGAATTAATTGATGGTATTCAATATGAACAAGGATTAACTAATTCTCATTTTGTTACTAGAAAAGATAATAGAATTGCTGAATTGGAAAAAGCTTATGTATTGCTTATAGAATCACCCGTTGAAAATATAAGGAAGATACAATCAATATTAGAGTTTGTTATTAAAAATAATAAACCTTTACTTATAATTGCTGACACGGACCCAACGGTTATATCGGCATTAGCAATGAATAAAGTAAAAGGTAATATAAAAGTAAATGTTATCAATGCTCCTGTATACGGGGTTAATAGAAAAGATACATTTTCTGATATTGCTTTATTAACCGGTGCTACAGTAATAAATGAAGATTTAGGTGATGATATGGATTTAATTCAACCTGAGCACTTAGGCTTTTGTGAAAAAGCTATTACTAATGATACTGAAACAATAATTAAAGTATCTGATATTCCGGAAGCTGTAGAAGAGTTAATTAAAAGTGTTAAACAAGATCTTAAAAAAGCAACTGTACCACCTGAAATACAAAAGCTTGAAAAAAGAATAGCTAGATTATCAGCTAAAATTTCCACTGTAAAAGTTGGTGCGGATTCAAGTATAGAATTAAAAGAAAAAACCGATAGGGTAGAAGACGCTATCTGCGCTACTAAAGCCGCTATTAAAGAAGGTATTGTTGCCGGTGGCGGGGTAGCATTATTAAATGCTTCTATGTTTATCAAACCTAAAGATGAAGCTGAAAGCATCCTTTTGGACGCAATTAAAGCTCCCTATCACACTATCTTAGACAACGCTAATATTAGCGAAGCACATTCAGAAAAGAAAGGATGGGGATTAGATGTGATAACGGGTAAATCGGTTAATATGGTTAAAGCCGGAATAATCGATCCTCTACTTGTAACTAAAGCTGCCCTTAAAAACGCGGCATCTGTTGCAACTACTATTTTATCTACTGATTGTATAATTAATAACTTAAGGGTTAATGAAGGCAATAGGTAGAAATTTAATTATAGAAAAAGAAAAGCAAGGAGCATCAGAGACCAAAGGAGGTTTGATACTGGGTGAAAAGCAAAGAGAAGATCTGAGATACAATAAAGCAAAAGTTATATCTACAGGATCTGATATTAAGGGTATAAAAGAAAACGATCTTATTTATTACGATAGACACGCTGGTCATAATATTGAAATAAATAAAAAAATATACCAAGTAATAAAAGATTCCGATATAGTAATAGTTTTATGAAAAGGTTAGAAGCAAGGGATGTTAAAGACATGAACTTGCTAAAACATTATAGAATAATACGTAAGTGGGCTGCAAAAAATAATAATATAACTGATGCCGACTTAGAGCTTTTAATATATCTTGATTGTATCGACCTGTTTACTAAGATTGATTTTAAAATGGGTGCTTATTCTTATAGTTGGAATAATAGAAGATGGAATAGTTTATTAAAAGAAGGTTGGATTGTTGTATGGAGAAAAAGAAATATGACTACCCAAAAATATCATATATACAGAGTTTCTTTTAAAGGTAAACAGCTTATAAATAGAATGTATAAGATGATGCTGGGTATAGAAGATATTCCAACTAGTGAGCGAAGAAACGTAATAATGAAAGGCGAAACCTACACTAATAAAGTATTAAAGGTTTCTATTGATAATGTTAATAAAGATAAATATAGATAATTATGAAACTAAAAGATCCAAAAATCAATTTGATTGAAAAAGCTGGAGTTGTAGGTGCTAACGCAGTATGGGATGGCCCATTAGATACTGATGGCTTCCCAATGGGTAAAGGTTCTAGCTCTGGAATATCCGGTATGGAAGTAAAAAAATATCCTACGTCTTACTCCGCTGGCCCTATTACTCAAAAAGCTAAAGCTTTTAGATAGTGGCTATGAGTCTTCCGGATATAAAATTATACGCGGCAAATTTTCTTGCATTAGGTGTAACCATGACGGAAATAGAAGTAAGGTTAAAAATACTTTTATTGTTAATTACGATTGGTTATACTGTAGCAAGATGGGTTAATATAAAAAAATAAATAATGGCTTATTCTCAAAGTTCTTCGCCGTTTTTAAAAAAAGGTGATGCCCCATCACGTAAAAAATCTAAAGGATATTATGCAGAAGTAAAAAAAGGTGGCGGTACTGGTAGTAAAGCGGGTGGCGGTATGACAGAAAAAGGAGTTAAAAAATACCGTAAAGATAATCCTGGTAGTAAATTAAGTACAGCTGTAACTACCCCTCCCTCTGAATTAAAAAAAGGAAGTAAAGCTTGGAAAAGAAGAAAATCATTTTGTGCGCGTTCAAAGAGCTGGACAAGTGAAAGAGGTAAAGCCGCAAGAAGAAAGTGGAATTGCTAAAAGTATAATTAATAAAATATAAAAAAATGGACAAAGCAACTAAATACGATTTAAAAGAAGCCTATAATAAAAATCTTACCGATAAAGCTAGATTACATTATTTAGAAAATGTAGAGCATAATGTACATAGCCGCAAAGGTTACGCAGGTAGTTATTCTGGATCACATCCAAGATTTTCTTCTCCTGCTGGCTTAATGGGACAACCTCAAGGTTTAGCACAAGCGCAAAACTTGCAACAAATGCCATTAGATTCAAATTACAATCCCGTAGCTGAAATTCCGGTTCCAACTTCTCCTATTGCTCCTATAGTTCCTGCTGCTAATACAGCACCTATGGCACCTGTTGCCCCAGAGCAATTAGCTGCACCTACTTATTATAAAAAATACTAAGCTTAAGACAATGCAAAAAGCACAAGGATTAGGAGATACTATAGAAACAATAACAAAAGCTAC
>DATKVL010000457.1:0-1719 GCA_035530115.1 Dehalococcoidia bacterium
GTTTCTTCGGTTATGCCGAGATAATTGCCGATATCGCTGCGTGACATGCTCAGATTAAAGTCAGTTGCCGAGTAATTGCGTCTTCGGAAGCGTTCGGATATGCCCAACAAAAAAGTGGCCAAACGCTCCTCAGCATTCTTCTTGCCTAGCAACAGCATCAGTTCCTGATTGTCGATGATTTCACGGCTCAGAATCTTGAGCATCTGCTGACGGACGGATGGGATTTCCTTGCTGTAAACTTCCAGCACTTGAACGGGAACTTCGCAGACCATCGTGGTTTCCATCGCCATCGCTTCGGTGGTGAAGTAACGGGCAGCAATCGCACCCAAACCAAGCAATTCACCGGCAATATGAAAGCCCGTGATTTGCATCCGACCATTCTGTGTCAGGACATAAGTTTTGACGGAACCCGTGCGTATTGCATGGATGTTGTGTACAGGCTCATCCGTTTTATAGAGCAACTCCCCACGCTCGAATAATCTGCGGTTTCTGACTATTGTTTCTGGCAAGCTCAGATCTACATCGGAGCCATTCACTGCACTGCACAAACCATAGATTCCACAATCTTTGCAGGTGATCGGAGAACAAAACTCATTGCTCGAAGATCGAGAAAACGCCGAATCAGGTTGTACCACTTTTAAATTAGTCGGCATAAGCTCCCCAAAATCAAAAAACAATATCGAATATGACGATATAAACCCAAAGCAACTGTACAGCAAAACCTACGCAGTGATCAGCGGCAATAGTTTGTAACTGCATATTTCGAAAAATCACTTCAAGCAACAAATTAATACCTATGGAACCATTCCCTAATATTACAGTCTGATTTTTGCCCTGATCGTTGGGATAACGATGAAAAGTTTAGGAGAATAAGAATGAGCGTCAAAACAAACAACAATGCAAACCCTAATGACAGTGAGTTCCACATGGCTTTTGGCTGGCTTGCGGCCGCTGCCGTGTCAATTGCTTGCTGGGCTGGTCTTGCTTAAGAAAGCAGGTTACCATGATAAACAAAGCCGGTGATAAGCCGGCTTTTTTAACTTTGGAATAAACGTCAAACAAATGAATGAAATCCTGAAATACTTAAAGAAGCATGGCGAAAAACTGGATGCCGAGATTGCTGAAGGTGCTGGTCTTTCTCTGTCAAAAACACGTAACTACTTGGCAGAACTTGCGGCTAAAAATGAAGTGGTGTTGTGTGACTCGATCAGGTTTGAGAAGGGTAAGAAAATCGAGGGCATGCTATGCCGGGTGTCTGGGTTCGTTCCACCAGCTGCACCAGGCAGGAAAGCGAAGGCGTCCCAAATCGACTGATATTCAGGCTGGCCGTGGCCAGCGTAGACTGTTCTTCTTAGTAAGGGAAATCAATTATGTCGGTAAATAAATATATCCAGTCTGCTCGTTTAATAAGTTTAGCTCTTGAAAAAATTAATCCTCAGAAGGATCCCGTTCTGTGGGACATACTTCAGGCGCTAAAGAGTTTGATTGTCGAGTTTCAGGCGGACACAGCCCATATTGAAGCGAGACTGGCTGAACTTGAAGCCGCTCAACAAAAAAATGCATAGTGGCAGCACCATCAATCGATAAATTCGACGCACTTTCTCAAAGCAAATGAACAACCCCGCAGCAAACTGCGGGGTTATTCATTGTGGAAAATGGATCATGCGCATCCTGTGTCGATGGCTTTCCTTGCTTGCCCAAGAGCAAGGGTAAAATAGC
>DATKVL010000458.1:0-7035 GCA_035530115.1 Dehalococcoidia bacterium
GAGGTGTGCCGATAGGGACTACGGCTACCATTTCCTCTTTGATTGCTTCCACCATCCGTCCGGTTGTCATGTATTTAATGGAAAGCACTAGTAGGATAATCCCACCAGCAATAGCAAATGAACCTACTGAAATGCCCATTACCCTCAGAATGAACTGCCCGAAAAACAGGAATACGAGACCGACAATGAGAGCTGTTATGGTAGCCACAAGGATCATCTTGCGGCGCTCCCGCGTTGACATTCCTTCACTCACCGAGATGACGAAGGGTAGGACACCCAGCGCGTCAATAACGATGAATAAGGGCACAAAGGTTAATATGAAATACTGTGAGGGGTTACTCAAAAATATTCCAGTCCTTCATTAACTCGGCTAGTGGTGGAACTAACCGCTGAAACTCCAATCGGCTCTGTTATTCCAGCAAACGCCGGTATCATTCAAGCTTAATAATATCCATAATAAGCCAACTAGCGAGCGCCGTCAATTACCATTTCTCGGGTATCCGATGGTGCCCTTTATCGTCACTGACTTACGGTCAAACCGAAGTCAATTTTGTACAATCAAAATTCAGGGAACCGCCAAGTATCCTATAACACATCGAGGTATGGAAAGGATGAGCGGTATTCTGGGGACATAATACCTAAATTTGTAGTAGGCCTGATTGGTATGGTGTCCCTGGAATTGCAGGGAGGCTTGGACCACCTCCCCGGCACTTACTACAGCGAGTTTAATATGAGGCTATAATTTCAGCCCTACTCGGTATACCAGATACATACGATGACAGGCAGGGAGATAGTTGGTCCACGCTGGACCTGGGACTGTGTGATGTGAGCGACATGGATATTGGGCTTGGTTTTTAGCCAATCGTTTATAGACTCTTCCAATTTTGAGGGTTCTTTCTCACAGAAAATCTTCACCTTCATGGGCATTATTTTAGCTCCTTTTTTATTTGCCATTAATATCACACTATATCCATTTTGGGCAATTCGAGCTATTCAATCTAATCTTATTATACCACCTGCTACTCTGGTGAAGTTTGAGGATATTTTGAGGCTTTATCGGGGGATTGAGCAACTTTTGGTGGCATTCTGGGGACATAATACCTGATTTGTAGTAGGCCTGATTGGTATGGTGTCCCTGGAATTCGGAGGAGCCATGCCCGATGGTAACGGGCGAGTCCGGTGAGTGGACAGACGACGATAACGGCGCTCTGCACCCGCTCTCTGCCGCTGAACACTACGCTAGAATATTAAAACGAACCTGTCTATACGATTGCATAATCAGTTTTGTTCAATGATAATTCGATACATCACACAGTTCGTCAGATTGTTACCTTAACCGTCGCGAAAGTATTGCACGAACCACAGTTCTGTGTGATATGCCTGATTACCGTTGCGCCAAACTGGCTTTGGTGCACTAGTCAAAATCTAGGAGGTCTTTCGTGATAACTAAGGTGTTCCACCTGTGGGTTGAAACGCGGAGCATATCTCGTTCTACAGAGATTACTGCGGACTCTCAGGAACTGCTATAAGCCAGCTAGCATAAGTGAACTCAGCTATCTTCGTCACACGGTCTTTCTCTTTCCACCAGCCTGACCTCTGGCTTTGGGAGGGGAAGCAATTTGCTCTCCGCTCAACCATCTCACAATACTGTCGATTTGCTTTGACTCTATTCCCTTCGCTTCCTTTATGTCCAGCACAGGATTACTATACTTCAGTATCTCGTATTTTACTGTGCTAAGCAGACCGGAAAGGGTATTCTCGTCCTCATTTGATAGTGGCTGGAAGACTTTGCGGACAAACTCCAAGACTGCCATGTGTGCTTGTTTAACAGCAGCATTCCCCTTGCTGGTGGCAGTTACATTTACTACCCTACGGTCGGCCCTGTCTCTCGTCCTTTTGAGCAGGCCAGCTTTGACCATGCGGTCGACTATCATACTGATGCTGTTTGTGCTACGTATCAACCACTGGGCGATGTCAGTTACCCTTGCAGAACCACCCGCGTAATTTAGAACCATAAGGACTGCGTACTGCTCGACAGTAAGCCCGTATTCCGCACATATTTGGTTCTGACATTGCCTGAGCAGGTTATCGGTTTGGTATATCTGGCGCCACGATTTCAAAACTGCCAGTGACGATCCAACATTTGCCATTATATCTAACCTCCGCTGATTATTTCATGGGAACTTTGCTCGTTTGTGCCGCTTATAATACACAAAAGTGCTGTTTATTTACAACTTGGCCCCTTCTGTCTTATTTGCCCAAAAGTGAGGAGGTATTCAGGCTAGGCTTATCCGATATTCAATTATTAAGGTGCAGTTATCGGGTGTCCGTCATCACACTGGAATCAACTAGTACTCTGGTCAGAATAAACACAGAGAAACGTCCCATGTTATATAATAGATGTAATATGACTCCAATAGTTGAGCGTAAACATGACGAACGCTCATGTTTGGGAGTACAAAATTGAACGAATACACTGCAGAAGAAAAAGACTGGTTAAGGGGCGTCAAAGCTAGGAAAGGTCGTCCCAAGCTCCCATATGAAGTCCAATTAGTTGCATTTATTGACATATTAGGAATAAAAGCGCAAGTAATAAAAAGCGGCGAGGAAGCTTCAAAGATTGTGGATATGATGGAGAGTATTAGAAAGAATATTGAAACTCTATGTCATGAATACACCGAAACAAAACAAATAAGATTACTACAAATAGGCGATGGATTTTACTTTGTAGCTGATAAAAGTTGTGTTAATGAAATGTGCAATATATTAGCGGAAATACAATGGCAAGTGCTTGTTCAATGGCGGGAGCTAATTAGGGGCTCTTTAACAGCCGGAAGGGTGCGTGTGGGAAAAGATAATAACTTTTTTATCGGACAAGCTATTGTTGAAGCTTTTGAATTAGAAAGAGAAAATGCTATTTTCCCACGCATAATATGTGAAGAATCGAAAATCGAAGAATATGTTGGCAAAGGTATTATAGATAACATTGCTTATATTAATACTGATCAAGATAAGATCAAATATATAAACTATATCAGGTACAAAGTAGATAATGATGGGTTAACAGAAAAAAAATTGAAAGAGCTAATAATTGACCAAGGGGTTGGTGATGCACTTAAAAAAGAATATGAAGCATTACTCGGTGAAAATAAAAGCGCTGCACAAAAATACGGTTGGTTGTTTTCACAATTAGAACCTTATAAAGTGCAGATAATTACATAGGCATTTAGGGGGAAGAGATGGCTGAATATGAAATAAGTTTTCGCTTACTTGAAACCTTGACTTTTGCACTATACGAAGATCCGATCATACTTTTTAGAGAATACGTGCAAAACTCTTTAGATGCATATAATGAGATGGTTGGGGGAAATGCGGAAAAGAGATTGGACAACTTCCATGTCGATATAGAAATAGATAAAGAAAATAAGAATATTGAGATCAGAGACAACGGTTATGGAATAGAAGAAGAGCAATTTGAGCAGACAATGAAACGCATTGGCGATTCAAATAAACACAATATTAAAGATCAGATTGGATTTAGGGGGATTGGCAGACTTTCAGCGATGCCTTTATGCAAGGAGCTAGTATTTGAAAATAAGCCTGAAGGGAAGGATAAACGCCAGATATTTAAATGGGACGGTGAAAAATTCATTAGTCTATTGAATAAAGGGGAAGATATTAACGCTTCAATTGGCGAGATAACTGAATATTATCCAGAAGATTATGATGGGGATATTATTGACCATTATTTTAAAGTAACAATTCGTGAGTATGGACAAGCGATTAAAGGTTTGTTTAATAAGGATAAACACATTAAGAGACTTTGCACACTATTGCCTCTAAGATATTCCCAAGAGTTTACGAGGCAGGCAGAGATAAAGAAAAAATATCTGGATTTTATGAGGGAACCTTTAGATAAATTTGAATGCAAAGTGGTGTTAGATGGCGTTGAATTATATAAACCCTATGCCAATGAAGACGTTTTAGCATCGGGAATCGTATTTTGGGATTTGAAAATTCCAAGTGACGAAGAGGGTACTCATAGCGAAAAAATCGGTATTCTTTGGTTTACATTTGGCCATTTAATTAAAAAACGCCAAAATGAAGGGCCCTATGGGATACTGGTGCGTTCAAAAAACATGTTGATGGGAGATCAATACGCCCTTGCACGTGATGCTGATCGTAGTACCAGCGAATATATCACTACTCTGAGAGAGCTTTCGCAGGCTCTAAACGGAGTCTGCGGAGAAATGTTGATTAAGTATGACGGCTTCAATGATAACTCGAGCAGAGACTGGTTTAGAATTGATGACAAATCCGTTAAGTTACGTCACATCATTGTAGAGTTTATGAGGAGATTACATGAATACAGATATGCTGCTTCAGATTACGTTAATAAGTTAAAAGATAATAGCGAGCAAAGATATATTGAAGCCCTTAGGAATCTGAAATCAAGTTACGATATAGCTACATTAATTACTGACATGAGAAGATTAAGAAAAGAAACAGAAGCGAGTCAGGAATCATTCTATATCGCTAACGAGGATATCCCATCGGAGTCGGTCACAATCAAGAGATTCTATGAACGCTTGATTCAATGTCTATATAACTACTACGAAGGGAAAGGGGAAATAAAAGAACTGATCGAAATTCGAAAATATATAAGGGACCACTTGAATAAGGAACAGAAAGAATAGATGGAAGAAATCCTACTCGTCGAGCCCGATTATAAAAATAAATTCCCGCCTTTGGGTTTGATGAAAATCGCTACCTACCACCGCAACAAAGGTGATACTGTAGAATTCTATAAGGGACAGGCTCCGTATACTCAAATTATCTCCAAGGATAGAGTATACATAACCACGTTATTTACTTTTCATTATGACATCACAGTAAAGTGTATTTCACATTATGCCAAGTACTTAAAGCGCGATTCAATTTTCATCGGCGGCATTGCAGCTACCTTAATGGCATCGGATTTCAAAAGAGACACGGGAATAAACAATATCATCGAAAGACAGTTGTTTAGCTCGAGAGCTTTGGGATATGAAGACAACATAAATATAGACTCTCTCCCTTTGGACTACGATATCCTAGATGACATATCTTACAGATATCCTGCAGGAGATAATTATTTCGTTCATACGACGCGAGGTTGTCCACGCGGTTGTGAATTCTGTGCCGTCAGGGTTCTAGAGCCTAAATTTGAGACTACCAATAACATTATTGACCAGGTAAGACGGGTTGACGAAATATACGGCAAAAAACGCAATTTATTCGTAATGGATAATAATGTTTTATGTTCTCCCAAGCTCAGAGAAATAATTGAAGATATTAGATCGCTTGGTTTTACAGGGGAGGCTAATTACATTTGGCCAAATCAATTCAAACAGATGCTAGAGAAGATAAAAAGGCGTAAAAAGTTTGGCGTGGATTACTCTAAGCAGCTATTCGAGACAGTGGATTTATTGGAAACATTTGCTAATAGGCTCAAACGGTATCCAAGGGTCCATGGTGAGCTGGACGAGGTCATCAATCTAATTAAGACATCAGATAACATTGATGGAGAATTGGAAACACATTCCGAATTCTTATCAGCGATTGTAGAAAAGTATAGACCAAGAACTAAAATGATTAGATATGTTGATTTTAACCAAGGTATAGATGCAAGATTGATAAATAAGCGAAGCATGAAAATACTCTCAACAATCCCAATAAGGCCGTTCAGATTGGCTTGCGATAGTATCGAAGATATCAACAGATTTAACAGAGCAACAAAGCTAGCGATCGAAAATAATGTCCGGCATTTTTCAAATTATATTCTCTATAATTGGAAAGATAGACCCGAAGATTTATGGATACGGTTGAACAATGCCGTATCTTTATATAGCGAAAATGGTACTAACATTGATGGTTTTTCTTTCCCAATGAAATATGCTCCAATTAAGGAAAAGGACAGGCGTCATATTGGAGAATTTTGGAATAGAAAATACCTTAGCGCAGTAAATGTAATTATCAATGTTACAAATGGTGTAGTGGCTAAAGAGAAAGACTTCTTTTTTGAAGCGTTTGGTTCGAATATTGAAGAATTTTTCGAAATATTAGGTATGCCGGATGAGTTTATACGATTTAGGCATTTCTTTAGAGATAATGGACTAATAGACTATTGGAAGACCCTTTTTCATTCACTCTCGGAGGAAGAAAAAATGCGCTTGATTGATGTGCTTTGCAAACAGAAGCTGAATGAGTCAATTAGGAGTGACGGACACTCAAAACGAGTGAAGAAGATGCTGGTCTTATACACTCTTAATAAGTCGCAGTTTGATAGAGGTGAAAGATCATATCAATCCGTAGTAAACGAGGTTGAATCAATATAAGTGACTTCCTCTAGCTGCTCCAATTAACAATTTGGATGAACTGAGCGCTGTAGGTACAGAATCAATTCCTTCCTTTCAAACATAATTTGCGAATTGCCTCCCATAGCTCATTTGTGGGGATTTGACTCCACACCCCCTGCTTAGAAAGCAGCCGCTAGCTACCTCTGCGGCTCGATAACCACTTTTAGAGAGTCTTGAGCCCGGGCGACAAGCTGGAATCCCAGGCCTGTTTCCGCCAGCCCCAGCCGGCAACACCCCCGACGCCCTCCGCAATTCCAGCGCCGCACAAAAAACCATTGACAATTTCCTGGATATCAGTTCAGCGTCTTTTTGTTAAGGCAACTCGCCTTCTACGCACGAAGAAAATCACCAGTCCCACTACTACCACCGCCCCTATAATCCCGCCAATTAGCGGCCAGTTGATTGATGGTTTCTCCTCAAAGTTGGCGGTTATGGCGTAGCCGCTGTTCATGGTAATGGTGGTGGTGGCATCCTCGACATCGGCAATGGTGGCAATATCGCCAGTCCAGTTGACAAATCGATAGCCTTCTTCAGCCTCGGCGACAAGATTAACCCCTGTTCCTTGGTCATATGTGAAAGTCCCCTCACCGGGAGCGGTTACCGTACCTCCAGCGGTGCTGGAAATGGTCAGGTCAAA
>DATKVL010000459.1:0-1753 GCA_035530115.1 Dehalococcoidia bacterium
AAAGAAAGTGACTTTTTTGCTGATCCAAAAATCAAAGGATTCGAGGTTGTTGTAAGGTTAAACCCTTGCAAAACTTTGCAAGAGATTGATTCCGAATTAGAACGCTTGAAACAGTTGGTATTAAGCGACTACCACCATCAAGAGGAGGCAAATGATGAATAAAGCAATCGGCTTATTGGGCGGTTTTACTGTTTACCTAGTGATAGGTGTCTGTTCTCTAGTTGTTTATGGGAAGCGTAAAGCCGTCGAAAAATTGAGTTAATACCATCCACTAATTTCAACAAGCCCCAGCGTGTAATAGTCTTTCATTTGTAGAATCTGAATGTTACGCGCTAGGTTAAATCTTTCGTACTCAATATACACCACGTCACCCGCGTTAAGCTGTAACGGCGTGGTATAAGCCGTAAAAGTCACTACTCTACGTTGTGCAGATAAAATTAAATGACGATAATCTGCTTCCGTTTGTGCATCTACTTCAATATCCAGAAGCATTTCGTACTTTTCAGGCTCTATAGAGTTAAGATATTTTGTCTTAACGGCTATAGTTTCAGCAGTAACTGTTAAAGATTGTTTTCCTAGCCAAGCAACTTTTTCTTTGTCTGCGAAGTCTGGGTCACTAATAGAGCCTGCTAATTGATCAGCCGTCTGTACTGTCCAGTTTCTTTGATAACCTAGAGTGGTACGCCATTCAACCTCATTTAGTTTTTTAATTGATATTGAATTATCAATAATCAAATCGTTCCCAACACCGCCAAAATAAGCTACAGGAGTATTTAGCGACGGGTCTTTAATGTATCCGATCCTTAACTTTCCATCACGCGATCCGACATAGTATCCTCCAACACTGTTAAGTAATTCATCAAGTATATCAAGAATATTTTGTCTTTCTTTAATGTAAATTCCAACGGTATACGGACGATCCGTATCAAAATCAGAAAATGATGTGTTCTCAATTTCAGACGCGGTTAATTCACCAAAATTAAGCACAATATGTTCAATAATGTTAGCAATGGAAGTCAACCATGTTGTATTATAAATACCTTGTATATCAGCTGTTACAGTGCCAACTGGACGTTTTTTTAATACAAATTCACCTAATGAATTATATTTTATATAGCTTGCGCTAGGTGGTGATAATAAAACACCATTATCATAAATATTTAATATATCATCAATTTGTCCATTATTTACTGTATAGCGTCCACCTTGCTCATTAGGGTCAATTAAGACAGGTGAAATATTCCTAGTGAGTCCATAGCAAATAGGATAAGGTTCATTTTCAGACGGCGAAGGCGACGTTAAAAGGATTTCTTGAATTGGCTTATCTATCTTGTACATCCAATTCTTAATCTTGACGTTAATCGTTTCAGTGTTTTCAAATTCAACATCATCAACAACGCCGTCAATAATTGGGAAAGTGGAAAAATCATCAAAGCTAGCAGTAGCATCGTACATATAGATTTTCACTGAACGACCTGCGAAACTATAACTTAGCCAACTATCGAAACTAGCATCTACATTATCAATTTCTATATTCCCTATATCAGTTTCACCACGCGGGGCGTAAAACGGGATCGAGTGGGAGAAATACGGATCGCCTTTCAAACAGGGATTAAAAGCTATATTTGGAGGAGTATCTGTCGGTGATGTCTGATAAGACATATTTGACAGGTAGAATGTTTCAATTAAATCAGTCGTTAAATTGTACCCGTCTAATACCACAAGTAAACAGCGTTCTTTATGAGGATGTTTA
>DATKVL010000460.1:0-1980 GCA_035530115.1 Dehalococcoidia bacterium
AACCCAGAGAGACCTTTGCTTGGAAGTGAGTCTTGAGCACCGGGACATTTATGAGAAAGTCTGTGTCTAAGGCTGCTCTCGAGACCTGGACCTTTACCCCTCCTAAATCTAGCTCATGAAAAGCACCTTGGTTGAAATCAAGCAGCTTAATTCCGTATTTTTCTGCTATCTTGTCAATTCCCGTGCCCTTAAAACCTCGTTTCGTATATGGCTCAAGTTCATCGAATATACCAATGATAGCTCCTTCTCCTATAGAAATATCTGTGCAGCCATACTCGAGCAACAATTGCACGACCCCATCTATGATCTTCGAGGTAGTCACCATTCCATAGGGAGGCATTATTTTGTGTCGGAAACAATTATTGGGTTTTATCAGGACTCTGTCATTCCTACCCAGTTTCTCGAATCCCTGACACAGCTCGATAGCCTTACGAAGCGAATCCAGGGAGCCGTCAAATTTTACCAGCGATACTGTCATGCACTCTGCACACCTTGATACTGTTTAATCTCTTCAACATATAAGTCCAGGAACATCTTAGCTTTCTCTTCGGAGAACAGGGCAGGCCTGTAAGTGAGAGAGAAATTTAGATTCTTATTGTAGATACCTGCGGCGATGCTTAGTCCCATTGGAGTTACCACTGGTGCCGAGCCAGTAACATTGAGTATTTTGGCGTTACCTATGTTCCGCACTGCCGATTCTTCAGAGCCTGGTTTCGGCCAGATAAAGCCCACGTTGGTAATGAGAATAGTATCAACATATGTCCGGGTAATTATCAAGAACCGACACATCCCCCTCATAACGAATAGAGGGAAGCGAGAGCAAAAGTAAAAGAAATAAACTAAGGAGAAGGCTATTCTATTCATAGTCCCATCTATGGTATTTGCTCTTACCCTTTTCAATAGCTTTGCGGGATCAGCCCTATCTTTGGGCGTGGTGGGTAAGGAAAACCAGGATGCCTGATTGGAAACAACATAGCGAAAACCCTTTGGGCTTATGTTTACTGGAGCCATTACGCGTATTTTTTTACTGGTCTTCCCATGCATGCTATTCCACTTCTCCACCACTAGGTAACAAGCTGCCAGAAAAATATCGTTTAGCTCAACCCCGGCTGCTCTTGCTTTGGATTGAATTTGCCTGAATTCCCTGGGGCTTATAATCTCAAAACAAAAATGGAGTTCCTTGGACTGTCCCGACTTGTCATGGAAAACCCTTGTTGGGAGAGGGAGGGCAGCTATAACAAAGCGATGGAAAAGACTGGAAATCATTTTCCTATAGTAATGTTCTACCTTTGACCTCTGGCTGTGGGCAAATTCCAGCAATTCGTCTCCTTTACGATTTATGCGGATATCCTCACACGATTTAGAATCCTGAGAAAGCTCGTTGTTATAACTCTCGATAACCCTCCTTACGAAAAGAAGAGCGCGGAGTCCATCCACTGCTGAGTGATGGAAAGTGAAAACCAGCGAGGATTCCCGCTCATTTTTCCTTAACAGAAGCACCCTCACCGGGAACTCCCTTTTAATATTAAGGGGCTGGTTCATCCATGAGGAGAGATAGCTCTCGTGGTTCGTGTCATGGAGTTGAGCATGGTCTGCAACGCTCAGGACTCCTTTCCCAAGGTCTTCTTGTATTTCGCGAAAAAGCCTGAAATTTCTGCTTCGCAAAATCGTTCTCATAACGGGATAATCTTGTTGCGCCGAGAAAATTGCTTGATTCAATCTAACATGGTCTATCTCTCCTTCAAGGTTTAGAATTACGTGAATAAGCATAGGCTCATGTATGCTATCAAGAGCCAGCAGGCATTTATCAACGCAATTGAGAGGGATTGAATTGGCTGGACTTTCTGTTTTCCTTTGCATAGTAGTTGGGCATTAGACAAAGCGAGACATGCTACAAAGCTCGAAGTATTATAGCAACACCATCACAGCTGTATTCGAACCGATTGAGCTTATACCTGCTCCCGTAAATGTTTTCGGCTT